>JAZSAR010000093.1:0-6915 GCA_045601965.1 Clostridia bacterium | reverse complement strand
TTATCGATCCGGGAATTTATGTGTCGAGAATAGACGGAGACATTACCACCTACGATTTAAGGACAAGAAAGCCCAATGCGGGATGCTATATGGATAATATCACTATGCATACGGTTGAGCATATGCTGGCAACATATTTCAGAAATTCCGAAATAAAGGACGATGTTATATATTTTGGACCTATGGGCTGTCAGACAGGCTTTTATCTTCTTTTAAGAAATGCGGATAACGCCAAGACTTTATCGGTTCTTAAGGATTGCCTTTCCAAGGTTTTGGAATATGAGGGAAAAGTATTTGGTGCAGAAAGGAAAGAGTGCGGAAACTATCAGAATTTAGACCTTGCTTCGGCAAAGGCTGAATGTAAAGCATACCTTTCGGCACTTAATAAAAAAGAGCAGACATTTAAGTACGAAAAGGAGTTATAAAATGGTTCAGAAAGCAGATATCGGAATAATTTGTGCAATGGAAGTGGAGCTTAATAAAATAAGCGAAGCTATGGAAATAAAACTGAAAAAGGAAATAAGCGGAGTTGAGTTTTTATACGGCACTTTGGAAGGCAAAAACGTAGTATGTGCCGTATGCGGAGTGGGCAAGGTGTTTGCCGCAATATGCACAGAAGCTATGATACTTAATTTCGTTCCCGGTGTAATTGTAAATTCTGGTGTTGCAGGGGGGCTTTCCGAAAGCCTTTCTATCTGCGATGCGGTTGTGGCTGAAAGCTTAGTACAGCACGATATGGACACATCCCCTTTAGGTGATCCCGTTGGATTATTATCCGGAATAAACATCGTAAACATTCCCTGCGATGAAAAGGCGGGGAAAATACTTAAAAAAGCCGCAGAGGAACTTTCTGTTCATACAGAAACAGGAGTAATTGCAACGGGTGATCAGTTTATATCCGGCAACGAGAAAAAAGAGTGGCTTAAGAAAAACTTTGATGCAAAAGCCTGCGAAATGGAGGGCGGCGCCGTTGCCCATGTGTGCTATGTAAATAAAGTAAAATGTGCGGTGCTTCGAACCATTTCCGACGGCGGGAATGACGATGCAAAAATGGACTTTCCCACTTTCTGCAAAAAGGCATCTGATGTATCAAGCGAAATAATGAAGAGATTTGTGAGGGATTACAATGACTGACGAAAAGATTTTAAGAATAAACGAGCTTTCTAAAAAAGCGAAAACCGTGGGACTTACCGAGGAGGAAAAGGCGGAGCAGAAACACCTTCGTGAGGAATATGTAGCAGGATTTCGTGCTTCGCTCCAAAGAGAGCTTGACAATACCTATATTAAAAGACCTGACGGTAAACTTGAAAAAATAAGGAAAAAAAGCTGAAAAAATAAATGTGGCGAAAGCCACATTTATTTTTTTATTCAGATAACATCCTGCAAAGATCGGGGATTATGGGCTCGAATGCGGCACCGTACCAGTGATTATCTAATGTTGCTGTGTACTTTATTGCAAGATAGGTATAGTCTGCGGCGATTTTAGAAGCTTCATAAGCTGTCTTTCCGCGAAGGAGAGCACCTGAGAATGCCGAGGCAAAAATATCGCCCGTACCGTGACAGCTGTTAGGAAGCTTTTCGTGTTCGTAGTAGGAATATTCTCCGTTTTCAAAAACTACAACACCGGTTTTTCCCTCTTCGTAGGAAATTCCCGTGAATATTATGTTTTTGCAGCCCGCATCCGTAAGCTTTTTAATTAAACTGTCAACATAAGCTCTGTCATAAGTTTCCTTATATTCCGTATCCGTCATAAAGCAGGCTTCGGTGATGTTCGGAAGTATGTAGTCGGCATTACGGCAAAGGGAAAGCATTTCCTTTGCATAAACATCGTCAAAGCCATAGTAAAGCTTGCCGTTATCTGCCATTGCAGGGTCAACTATTTTTAATGAGCCTTCCTTTGAAACGGCTGAAAAGATGTCGGCTACATAGCCAATCTGCTTGGTGCTTCCAAGGTAGCCTGTGTATATGGCATCAAAGGAAATTCCTTCCTTTACCCAGTGGTCCTTTATTCCGGGAAGGTCTTCTGTCAGATCGCGGAAGGTAAAGCCCGTAAATCCGCCGGTGTGGGTGGATAAAACCGCAGAGGGGAGAATGGAACACTCAACTCCGCAGGCGGAAACAATGGGGAGTGCAACAGTCATTGAACACTGACCTACACAGGATATATCCTGAATGGTAAGAAGTCTTTTATAGCTCATAAAAATGCTCCTTTACAAATTTTGTTTTCTGTATTATAATATTAATCTGATAGTATGTAAATAATCAAAAAAGGAGAATTTTGTATAACCAGATGGAAGAGAAAAAATATTTGGATGTATATAAAAAAATAAAAAATAAAATAACCGAAGGGGAGCTTAAGAAAGGTGAAAAGCTGCCCTCCAAGCGCGTTACGGCGGAAAAAGAGAATGTCAGCGTGATAACCGTGGAAAAGGCATACGGTATGCTGACGGACGAAGGCTATATAACACCCAAAGAGCGGAGCGGATATTTTGTGTCTGACATTGAGGTATTAAAGGAACGCGAGGAGGAAAGCGAAAAAAGCATAACCTATCTTTCGGAGGAGACGGGCGAAATATCGGAGTTTGAATATTCTCTGTGGTTTAAGACCGTAAGAAAGGTGCTTTCTGAAAAAGGGGAGCTTCTTTTCAGAAAAGCACCGGGAAGAGGGTGCGCCGTTTTAAGAAATGCTATCGCATCCTATCTTTTAAGATACCGCGGAATTTTCACTTCGCCCGAAAACATAATAATAGGATCCGGTGCGGAGCAGCTTTATGCTTCGGCGGTAAAAGTGCTCGGAAGGGAGAAAATTTACGGAATAGAAAATCCGTCCTATTCGCAGATTGAAGCGGTGTATAAGGGCGAAGGCGTGAAAATAAAAAAGCTTAAAATGGGAAATGACGGCATAAGGTCGGATGAACTGGTAAAGGGCGGCTTTGATGTGCTTCACGTAACGCCTTTTAGAAGCTATCCTTCCAATGTAACCACTTCGGCAGGTAAAAGGTATGAATACCTTTCCTGGGCAAATAAAAAGGGATTTATAATAGAAGACGATTTCGGAAGCGAATTTTTCGCGCCGGGTGCCAGCCGCGAAACCTTGTATTCCATGAATAAGGGGAAAAATGTTTTATACATAAACACCTTTTCAAAAAGCCTTTCGCCGTCGATGAGAATAGGGTATATGATTCTGCCTGACAGCCTGTCGGATAAATACGAAAAGCACCTTGGTGCATTTTCCTGCCCGGTGCCTGTGCTTGATCAGTATGTGCTTTCCGAATTTATAGAAAGCGGAAGCTTTGAGCGCCATGTAAACCGTATGAGACGAAAGCTAAATAAAGACTTGACAAAATAAAATTTTGTAGTATAATTAAACCAAGCAAAAGGGGGAGCTTGTGCAAGCAAGCTGAGAGTAAGCGTAGTGCCGCTTAGACCCGTATAACCTGATTTGGGTAATGCCAACGAAGGGATAATAGCTTAGCTTTCAGGCTGTATCCTTTTTCGGATGCAGCTTTTTCATTTGTGCGCGCGACAGATGAAAAGCGCATTTCCGGTTTCATTTGCCGGGAAAAGCTTTAAGAAAAGCGAATTATCAATCCTTTGCCTTTTGCGATATTATCAAAGCACACGGAAGTCACTCGATATATGGTTTGAATTTTAGATTCAAACTCTTAAACCTTAAACGCAGGGAAATTTAGTGCAATTTCAATGCGGAGGACGAAGTAAGGCTGGCGCCTTTCGAGGACGACAAATTGAAAGAGTGCAAATTTACCAAGTTTAAGGCGTGTATGGAGTGTCTTATGTGTGCTTCCTGAAAGGATTGAAAAAATGAAGACAATGAAAACAAAAAAACTTGTAGTCTGTGCAATGCTTATTGCACTGGGCAGCGTGCTTTCGGTAATTCAGCCCTTTGCACTGCCCTTCGGCGGGGGAATAACCCTTGCTTCAATGATGCCCGTCTGCTTAATCGGTATGATTTACGGAATGAAGACAGGCGTGTTATCGGCGCTCTGTTTCAGCGTGATTCAGATGTTTTTGGGTGCCTCCACCATAAGTGCGGCATTTTTGCCCGGCGAAGATCAGATGATTTTGTGGAAAGCCATTTTAATGTGCTTACTTGACTATACCCTTGCATACACGGTATTGGGCTTATCAGGCATTTTCAAAAACAAAATCAAAAATGATGAGGTTGCAATTCTTGCAGGTTCTGCCTTTGTGACTTTCCTTCGCTATGTAGCCCATATTGCTTCGGGATACATATTATGGGGAAGCTATGCGGAGTGGTTTTTCTCCCAGGAGGGCTTTTATGCCTTCGGCGGAAAAATTCTTGATACTTTTTCGGGAAACGGCCTTGCGTTTATCTATTCTGTGATTTATAACGGACTTTATATGGTTCCCGAAATTATCATCACCGCAGCCGTTACTCCCATAGTTTACAAAGCCCTTAAAAATTCAAAAGCATTTTGATAAAAGCCGCCCGTTGGGGCGGCTTTTTCGTGTCAAATGCTGGACAAAAAAGGGAATTTGTGGTAAAATAATTGTGAGGTGATTTTATGAAAATATTTAAAAGATTAATGGTTGTTATGCTTGCTTTGGTGTTGGCTCTTGCATTTGTGGGTTGCCAAAAGGACTACATAAGCGAAGAGAAGGCGGAGGAATTTTTGACTAAAGCTGCGGAAATTGAAGAATACAGCGAAATTAAAAATAAAAATACTATAACTCAGGCTGATATCAATATTGAAAGCCGCAATATATTCTTAAAATGGGATGAACTCCTTAATGAAATATACACATATTTAAGCGATAATATGGATAAAGATGACTTTGCCGCCCTTGAAGAAGATGAACTTTTATGGATTGCCGAGAAAGAAGCGGCAGTAGAAGAAGCGGCAAAGGCCTGGGAAGGCGGAAGCGGTGAAGCTATGGTGAGAAACGTGACGGCGTCAGACTATACAAAGGACAGATGCTATTATCTTATATCCATAGTGAAGGGCGAAAAGCTTCCGGAATAAGGAAGTCTGAATGACATCATTTTACCGAAAACTATTGACATAGTATTCAATATGATGTATAATAATAGGGAATATTATATTGGAGGTTTCTTTATGGGAAAGATAAATTTAAAGCTTAACGAAGTTGAAAAATTTGACTCTATTAAAGATATGCTTAATAAGGCGGTTGCCGCCTGCGGTGACAAGCCCTTATATAAGTGGAGAGACGGTAAGGAAATAAAGTCTGCTTCCTACAACGAATTCAGAAAGACCGTTGACTATCTCGGAACAGCACTTTCTTCCATCGGTATGGCAACAAAGCACGTTGCAACATCCGGTGAAAACAGCTATGACTGGATTTGCACCTACCTTACAATGCTTATGTCCGAAGGAGTTTTCGTTCCGATAGATAAGGAAATGCCCATTGACGATATGGTTAGAGTTGTAAATAACTCCGACAGTGAAGTATTCTTCTATGCATCAAAGTTCGAGGATATTTTCCACGAAAGAGAAGCGGAATTCACCAACATCAAGTACTTCATCGGCTTTGACCGTGAAGAGGACGAGGGTAAATTCTTATCCTACAAAAAGTTCCTTGAAAAGGGCAAGAAGCTCTATGAAGAAGGGGACAGAAGCTATGCTGATATGCAGGGCGACCAGAACGTACTTAAGATGCTTATCTACACCTCCGGTACAACAGGAGATCCCAAGGGCGTAATGCTTTCTGAGCACAACCTTTGCTCTATGATTTACTACGGAATGCAGGTATCAAGCATTTCAACTGTTGAGCTTGCAGTGCTTCCCTTCCATCACACATATGAGGCCGTTCCCGGAATACTTGTTGGTATCCACGGTCATGCTACAATGTGCATAAATGCAAAGCTTACCCAGGTTCTTAAAAATATGCAGGAATTCAAGCCCGACTATATGTACATAGTTCCCGCTTTTGCTGAGCTTTTCTATAAGAAGATATGGGCGGCAGCTAAAGAAGGCGGCAAGGAAAAGGGCCTTAAGATTTTAATCAAGGTAAGTAATTTCTTAAGAAAGTTCGGAATTGACCTTCGTAAGAAGTTCTTTAAGACAATTCACGAATCCTTCGGCGGAAATCTTTTCAAGCTCATCTGCGGCGGTGCCCCCGTTCGTGCAGAGCTTGGCGAGTTCTTTGACAGCATCGGTATTTTCCTTATGAACGGATACGGAATTTCCGAGTGTTCTCCCTTGATTGCCGTTAACAGAAGAGAGCATAACGATTGCACAACAGTTGGTTTCGTGCTTCCCTGCCTTGAGATGAAGCTTCTTGATGTAACAGAAGAGGGCATCGGCGAAATCTGCGTTAAGGGTGATAACGTAATGCTTGGTTACTACAAGCGCCCCGACCTTACAGCGGAAGCTATTAAGGACGGATGGTTTGCAACAGGTGACTACGGTAAGCTTGATCCCGAAGGCAGACTTAAGATTACAGGCCGTAAGAAGAATATGATCGTTTTAACCAACGGTAAAAACGTATATCCCGAAGAGCTTGAAGAGCAGATTGGTAACCTTGACTATGTTAAGGAAGTTGTTGTATATGCAATAGCTGACGAAAACGGTCAGGAGGATGCCCTTCAGGCAGAGGTATTCCTTGATGAAGATTTAGTTAAGGCAATGGCAGAGGAAAACATCGAAGCACGCCTTATGAAGGACATCAACGAAACCTTCCGTGATTACCCCAGATACAAGCAGATTGCAAAGGTTAAGATAAGAGATAAGGAATTTATCAAGAATTCCTCCAACAAGATTAAGAGAAATCTGATTGGTAAAGAATAATGCGGGATGTTAAAAGAGCCCGGAACGCAAGAAAAATTTTAACATTATTTTATAAGTTAAGGAGCAGAAAAAACTTTCTGCTCCTTTTTCTTGCTATCTGCAAACTTCACCACTCATAGTATCT
>JAZSAR010000092.1:0-8471 GCA_045601965.1 Clostridia bacterium | reverse complement strand
GAAGGCGAATATGCCCTTTCGCTCGGAGATGTCCGTCACGTTGCAAAAATTTATGTAAACGGAGAAAAAAGAGCAGAAGCGGTTATGCCTCCCTACGAAAAGGAAATCGGACACTTAAAGGGCGGCGAAAAATTAAAAATTGTGGTTGCCAACACCGCCGCAAATGTCACAAGGTCCGCACCATACTTTGACATTACACCAATCGCAAACGTAGGCCCTTATCACATCAATATGAAAAAGGCGGAGATGAAAGCACCAAACGGTGGTATTCTCGGCCCTGTAATACTAGAAAGGGTGATTAAATAATGTTTGATGAAAAAACTCCCGAAAGTCTTGGTATTTCTTCAGAAAAAATTCTTGATTTCCTGAAATTCATTGACTCTTATAAAATGTCAACCCATTCTGTAATAATTGCAAGGGGAAATTCAATCGTGGCTGAATGCCACTATGCCCCCATTGATAAAAACTTTCTTCACAGAATGTATTCCGTTTCCAAAAGCTTTGTTTCTATGGCAATAGGTCTTGCATACACCGAAGGTCTTTTATCCTTAGACGATACTATTTTATCCCATCTTCCGGAATATGCAGAGGGTAAGGATGATTATTTCAAGTCCGTTACCATTCGTGATATGCTTTCTATGCAAAGCAACGTAAATCGTTTTTCTCCCTGGTGGGGACTTACGGAAGACCGTTCCGACGCCTATTACAAAAATCCCACAGGACAGCTTCCGGGAACGCTTTTCGCCTACGATTCAATGGGTTCTGCTCTTCTCGGAAACATTGTAGAGCGCCTTACCGGAAAAACATTTCTTGACTACTTAAAGGATTCCTTCCTTCTTGAAATGGGCTTTTCAAAGGAAAGCTACACCTTATATGAGCCCGGCGGTCACACCGTAGGAGATTCAGGCGTTGTCTGCACAGCCAAAGACTTACTTATCTTCTCCCGATTTATTCTTAACAAAGGAATGTATAACGGAAGGCAGATAATCGACCGCACCTTTATGGAGGAAGCAGTCAAAAAGCAGTCAGACAACAATTTATCTCCCGACATAACCGACTTTAACACATCAGGCTATGGCTATCTTATCTGGAAAACCCACAAAAGCGGCTTTTCTTTAATAGGTATGGGCGACCAGATAGCAATCTGCGACATCGACAAAGACTTTATTTTTGTTATAACCTCTGATAATCAAGGCTCAACATCATCACGGCACATAATTTTCCACGAAGTGTTAAAGCATCTTATCCCTTCAATTAAAAACGAAGCCCTTCCCGAAAATCCCACTGCTTTCAACAATCTTTCAGAATATTTAAGCTCAAGAAAGCTCTTTACGGCAGAAGGCAAAAAAAATTCCGAAACTGCAAAAAAGGTTTCAGGCGTTACCTATCATCTTTCGGAAAACACCTTGAAAATGGAAGATATCACCCTGACACTTGGTGATAAAGAAGGAAACTTCACCTTTACAAAAGACGGAAAAACCTTCACAATCCCCTTCGGGCTTTGCGAAAACAAACCCATAGATTTTTCCCTGGGGATGCGAACACATAAAACCTGTATGGGCAAAAATGAGGAAGGGGAATTTTCCGCCGTTGCCTCCGGCGCCTGGAGCGAAAAGGACAAGTTTTCAATAAAAATGCAGATTATCGACAACTATTTCGGCCAGGTTGTTATTCACCTTTATTTCAAGGATAACGAGGTTTCCCTCGTCATAAGAAAATCGGGGCAGTATGTGCTTGACGGCTTTTCAGGTTATGCCATAGGTCATAAAAAATAAATAAAAAATCGGTGCTCGGCACCGATTTTTTATTTATATCATTTCTTTAAGCCTTTCTGCTATTTTTTTATGCACTTCTCCGTTTTCGCCCTTTGCTCTGCTTTCTTCATATCGGATAAGCCTTTTAGCATATTCTGAAAAATGCTCGCCTTTTTTCTTTATAATCACGGGACCTGCCACCATTTCAAGGGGCGTGTACTCTACCTTTCCGGGAACAGCCTTTATTACGGCATAAATTCTTCCCATATCAGAAACAAGGACTTCTTCTTCTATCTTAAGATGCAGCCTTACAAGTGTTTCACGAAGTGTATCCGCCTTACTCATTGGTTGAAGCAGAAAACACTTTATTTTCGATATATCGTCTTTTTCAAGAATGTAGGATATAACATCACCGCCGAGCCCTGCAATTATCACGGTTTCAGCTTTATCATGAGTATAGGAAAGCCCGTCGGAAAGAACGGGGATAACTTTATCGCCGCATCCGAATTTTTCAATATTTTCCTTTGCCTTAAGAAGTGGAGCTTCATTTATATCGCAGGCGTATACCCTTTCTGCCAAGCCTTCCCTTGCAAGATAAATTGACAAAAGACCGTGGTCCGCTCCAATGTCCGCCGCTGTTTCCGATTTTGGAAAAAGTGAAGCTATTACCTTCATTCGTTCTGTAAAATGTATATTCATAGTTATCACCTATGTAACAAAAAATAGTAGAGGTTGATGCCTGCATCAGCCCCTACAAATCCTTATGTTTTACGAAAAAATGCTGTTCGCATTTTTCTTTTGCATTACCTCCGCTTCAACGCTTCGGTAATGCCTCGCATAAAATTTCTTTATTGAAATTTTATGCTAAAAAATCCTTTAACTTTCTGCTTCTGGAGGGGTGGCGGAGCTTACGGAGAGCCTTTGCTTCAATCTGACGGATACGCTCTCTTGTTACGTCAAACACCTTACCAACTTCTTCCAGAGTACGACTTCTTCCGTCGTCTAAACCGAAACGAAGCCTGAGTACCCTTTCCTCTCTGGGTGTAAGGGTGTCAAGAACGTCCACAAGCTGCTCTTTGAGGAGCATAAAGGAAGCAGCCTCGCTGGGAGCGGGAGCGTCCTCGTCGGGAATGAATTCGCCAAGACGTGTATCTTCCTCTTCACCGATGGGCATTTCAAGAGATACAGGTTCCTGAGCGATTTTCATTATTTCACGAACCTTTTCTATGGACATATTCATTTCCTTCGCAATTTCTTCGGGAGTTGCATCTCTTCCGTATTCCTGAAGGAGCTGACGGGAAACTCTTATAAGCTTATTAATCGTTTCAACCATGTGAACGGGCACACGGATAGTTCTTGCCTGGTCTGCAATAGCCCTTGTAATGGACTGACGGATCCACCATGTTGAATAGGTTGAGAACTTATAGCCCTTGGCATAGTCGAACTTTTCAACCGCCTTTATAAGACCAAGGTTTCCCTCCTGAATAAGGTCAAGGAACAAAAGCCCTCTTCCTACATACTTCTTTGCAATACTTACAACAAGACGAAGGTTTGTTTCAATAAGCTTCTGCTTTGCTTCCTCGTCGCCCTCGGACATTTTTCTTGCAAGCTCATATTCTTCTTCTGCAGTTAAAAGCGGAACTTTACCTATTTCCTTTAAGTACATTCTTACATGGTCATCCACATTTGTACCGTCGGGAAGATTCATATCGATTTCCTCTTCTACCTGAACGGGCTCAATCTGTTCGAGTTCCTTGTCAAGGTCGCCTACAACTTCAATACCTTCACGGTCAAGCGAGTCGTAAACCTTTTCCATCTGCTCCTCTTCAAGTTCAAACTCAGCCAATGCATCAGCAATTTCCTTATATGATAAAAGTCCCTTTTTCTTTCCTTTTTCCACCAATTCCTTAATTGCGATTTTTCTCGCGGACATGATATTTTCGCTCATATCACATACCCTCTTTCCGTTTCTTTTCAGCCTTCTTCTTTATCAGCTCATTAAGCTTGGCTATGTTTTTTTCTTCAATGTATTTTTTGCTTAAGACATCAAACCGTTCATCCTCAATGGTGTCAAAGGCATCCTTTGCCGCCTTTAAGTTATCGCCATAGTCATCATCCGAAAATACCGCCGATGCTTCACCCGAAAATTCCTGAGGCAGCATACTGATTATTACTGAAGCCTCCGGGCTTTTTCCTTTTATAAGAGCATCATAAATAAGTGATGCCAGACTTTTTAATGCCTCTGTGGAATAATCATCCGCCTTCATTTCTGGTGAATATTTTTCAAATACTTTTTTATCCTTGGTCATAAGGCTTAAAAGTATTTTTTCGGCTTCATAGCCTTTTCTTGAAATCACTTCCCCTTCCGGAGCTTTCCTTTCAAGGACAGGGCGAGCAAAAATTTTCTTTTCTTCCCGCTTCCTGTAGGATGCATCTTTCTTCATAATTTCCGCCTTTATGGAATCTTCCGAAATCCCCGTATCGTCGGAAACCTTTTTGATGTATGCTTCCTGCTCAATGGTGTTTTTGATTTTAAGAAGCACCTCTGCCGCCGATTTAGTAAATTCCACCTTCTGTTCGACATCTTTTATGTCGTATTTCTCTTTGAGCTTTGAAATTCTGTAATCGGTGACAACCTTCGCATTCTTCAAAACCCCTTCGAAGGCTTCTTTTCCTTTCAGCTTTATAAATTCATCCGGATCCTTACCCTCTGGAAGACTCAAGACTTTGACCTTTATATCCAGCGGCATAAATATTTCTATCGCCGCTTCCGTTGCCTTCTGGCCGGGGCCGTCTGAGTCGTAGCAAAGGTAAACCTCCGAAGAATATTTTTTAACTATCCTTGCCTGCTCACTTGTGAGTGCCGTTCCCATTGAAGCAATGGCTCCAGTATAGCCTGCCTGATGCAAACTTATTACGTCCATATAGCCTTCGCAGAGAATTATTCTCTTATCCGGCGAATTTTTGGCATAGTTTAAAGCAAACAGTTCTCTTCCCTTAAAAAACACCGGACTCTCGGGAGAGTTCATATATTTCGCCTTTTCATCCGGCGAAAGTGCTCTTCCGCCGAAGCCGATTATATTTTTTCTTATATCTATTATGGGAACCATAAGACGGTTTCTGAACCGCTCAATATAGTTGCCCCGCTCCGTCCTCATAATGAGTCCGAGATTCAAGAGCACATCTTTTCCGATGCCGTTTTTATCGGCAAAGCTTAAAAGCGCTCCGCCATCCGGCGCATAGCCCATTCCGAAATGTGCCACGGTGCTGCTTTCAAGCTTTCTTTTGGAAAGATATTCCCTGGCATCGCTTCCCGCATCGCTTTTAAGCATTTCGCGGTAAAATTTAGCCACCGCTAAATTCGTCTCGTACATTTTCTTTTTCATGTCGTGGCGCTCTTTATCGCGGGACACCTCGTTAGGCTCGGGTAATATTATTCCCGAATTGTCCGCAAGATATTTAGGCGACTCCACGAAGTCAAGGTTTTCCGCCGCCATTACAAAGTGAATGGCATTGCCGCCTACACCGCATCCGAAGCAATGATAAAGCTGCTTGTCCTCGGAAACATGGAATGAAGGCGACTTTTCCTTGTGGAAGGGGCAAAGCCCCATGTAACCACGGCCTGCACGCTTAAGATGCACATAGCTTCCCACAAGGTTTACAATATCCGTGGCGGATAAAACCTCCTGTATAACCTCTTCGGGATAAAGTGCGGCCATAGGTCACCATCCTTTCAAATTGCTCATGAAAAGAGCAACCCTTACTTTAATATTTCGACAATTTATCCGAAAATCCTTTTTTATGTTATCAAATTTATCTTTTATGCCATGACTCGGGAACGAAAAGTTCGTTGTATTTATAAACACAGAAAACATCCGTCATCCCCGATATGTAATCACATACGCTGATTTCGGGATTAGCCTTATCGTAGCCCGGCTCGTTTTTCAAAAGTTCATGATTTTCCATGAAATATTCATAAAGAGCCTTTACAATTCCAAAAACCTTTTTCTCTTCCTTTTTCGCTTCGGAATCCACATAGACATTGGCAAACATAAACTTTTCAAGCTCTATCATAGCTTCGTAAACCTCAGCACTTAAAATTATGTCATTTTCGCTCATGCTTATACAGTCTCTGACAATTCTGTCAATTCTTTTGCCATGGGAATGCCCCAATACCTCGGTGCATTCAGAAGGAAGCGTATCCTCTGTTAAAATTCCTGCACGGCAGGCATCGTCTATATCATGGTTTATATATGCAATTTTATCAGCCAAGCGACACACTCTTCCTTCCAGCGTTTCAGGGTAAGTCGCTCCAACGTGATTTAATATTCCGTCCCTTACCTCATAGGTAAGATTAATACCGCATCCGCCCTCCAAGTATTTTACTATACGAAGGCTCTGCTCATTGTGGCGAAAACCGCTTTTTGTAAGCTCAGCCAAAGCACGCTCACCTGCGTGACCGAAAGGTGTATGCCCAAGGTCGTGTCCCATGGCGATAGCTTCCGTTAAATCTTCGTTTAAGCAAAGCGCTCTGCTTATGCTTCTGGCTATCTGACTTACTTCTAAAGTATGTGTAAGTCTTGTCCTGTAATGGTCACCAAGCGGCGCTATGAAAACCTGTGTTTTATGCTTAAGGCGACGAAACGCCTTGGTATATATGATTTTATCACGGTCCCTCTGAAAGTCCGTCCTTAAATCGCAGGGGGTTATCTCCTTTTCCCTGCCCTTGCTTTTTTCCGCAAGCGCCGCATAGGGGGATAAGTTTTCCCTTTCCCTCTTTTCAAGCATTTCCCTTACTGTCAATAAAATCACTCCTTACAAATGATTATAAAAACATTAAAAGTCCTATTGCTATACCTAAAACACAACCCACAATTACTTCAAGCACGGTATGCCCCAAAAGTTCCTTAAGATATACAGGCACTTCTCCATGAAGCATTTCCTGCAAATCATTTATAACCTTCGCCTGCTCACCTGCCGCCTTTCTTACGCCCGAGGCATCGTACATAACTATGAACGAAAGTACAAAGGCGATAGCGAAAAGCGATGAATCAAAGCCTTCAACAAACCCTACCGATGTTGTCATTGCACTTACGAAAGCGCTGTGAGAGCTGGGCATTCCTCCGGAGCCGACGATACGGCTTATATCGAGCTTTCTCTCGGTTAATAAAATGTATACCACCTTAAGTATCTGGGCAATTACCCATCCGAGTATTGCCGCAAGCAACACTTTATTACATATTACTTCTTCCCAAAATTTCATTATTAAGTCCTTCTTTTTAAAAGATACATGGCAAATTCCTTTAAGAATTCGCTGTTTTCTATTTTTTCCAGA
Organism: Clostridia bacterium; assembly: GCA_045601965.1. Lineage (GTDB taxonomy): Bacteria > Bacillota > Clostridia > CAKSNL01 > HGM11501 > HGM11501. The sequence continues at coordinate 1,382 of JAZSAR010000092.1, read as the reverse complement.
GCTTCTATTGCCTTGTTTGTGGTTTCCTCAAGCAATTCTTTTGTTTTCTCCATACCATAAAGCGTTATGAACGTAGTTTTTTCGTTTTTCGCATCGCTTCCGATATTTTTTCCAAGCTCCTCGGCCGTTGATGTTTCATCGAGTATATCGTCTTTAAGCTGGAAAGCAAGACCTAAATTAGCAGAATAGTCTGAAAGCAAATTCTCATCCAATCCTGCAAGAGCACATCCCATTTCTGTTGCGGCTTTTATAAGAGCCCCCGTTTTCATGGCGTGCATTTTTGTAAGTTCTTCTGCCGAAAGCCTGCGCTTTTCTCCTTCTAAATCCACAACTTGTCCGCCTATCATACCGAGATAGCCTGATGCCTTACCCATAAGAGAAACTGCCTTAAGCTTGCGTTCTGCATCAAAAGGTGCCAAAATTGCTGTTTCAAAGGCATAATTAAGTAGTGCATCCCCTGCCAGAATTGCCGTAGCTTCGCCGAATACCACGTGATTTGTAGGCCTTCCGCGCCTTAAATCGTCGTTATCCATAGAAGGGAGATCGTCATGAATGAGCGAATAGGTATGAATCATCTCTAAGGCTGAAGCAAAGGGCAGTATCTCATCTTCTGAAAGCCCCAATGCCTCACACGTAGCCATCATTAAAACAGGGCGGATTCTCTTGCCACCCGCAAGAAGACTGTAATTCATAGCCTCTGTTATTTCTTTCTGCAAAAGCCCTTCGCCATTTATGAGATTTTCAAGATAATTATTTATTTTTTCCTGCTTTGCCGAAAGCTCTTTTAAAAAGTCCATACAATCACGCTTCCTCTACGTCAAAGGGTACTTCTTTTACATTCCCCGAAGAATCTTCGGTTATCTTAACTATTTTCTGTTGAGCTTCGCTTAAAAGCTCACCGCACTTTTTTGTAAGAGACACGCCCTTTTCAAAAAGCGCCATAGAATCGGCAAGGGAAAGCTCCCCACTTTCAAGTTTTTCGGTTATTTCCGAAAGTTCTTCCATCATTTTTTCAAAATCGTTCATCATTGTTCCTCGCTTTCAGAAGATAAAACTTCTTCAATACGCGCTTTCACGCTTCCGTCGGAAAAACGGATTCCAACCTTCATTCCTTTGTCCAAATCCTTTACGCTTTTAATAACGCTTTCCTTATAATCGGTTACTATTCCGTAGCCCCTGGCAAGAACGCCAAGAGGTGAAAGTGAGTCAAGCTTTGCGGCATTTACCGCAAGGCTTTTTTCCTTTTCCTTAAGCTGATTTACAACACTTTTAATCATGTACTGATTTTTCGAGTCGATAAGTATCATTAAATTATTAAGCTTGTCCAAAAACCTTTCGGCGGAAAGCATTTTCTTTGCATATGTGTGCAGATTTTCTCTTTG
>JAZSAR010000091.1:0-15414 GCA_045601965.1 Clostridia bacterium | reverse complement strand
TCAAAGCTTATAAGTCTGATTCCGAAAACTTCTTCTGCCGCATCAGGCGTAATATAATAGCCTCCATGCCCGGTTCCTCCCGTAGATTCAAAATGTAGCTCAGTATCAACACTCAAATCTAAATTATATCTTATGCCGTGTCCCTTTTCTTTTTTAATGTAGTCTTGAGCGGACCCGGCACTGAAACTAAGTCCCGTTATCTTTTCAATATCCAAAGTAGTTATGTACCGTGTTAAATTTTCCGGCTCTTCTTTCTCTCTTAAATTTAACACGGTAATTCCAAGGCTTCTGCCTTTCGCTTCTTCCTGTCCCTCTAAATAGATACAATACCTGGGCTTAAATCCGTCATTTGTCGAAAAGCCTATACAATCAAATTCCCAGATTGCCGTGCCGGACAAAGTTTTTTCTTCCCCATAAAGAGTATATGTCAAGGTATAGGAAATCTCTTTTTTATTTGTTGCTATCAGGAATGAAACAGATACAATAACTATCATACACAACACTAATACCGCGACTATGATTAACGCGATATATCTTTTCTTCATTTTTGTCCCCTTACTTTCTCCATTGCCCTAATTACAGAACTCATTGAATGGTTTTTTGCTCCTCCAATTATTATCAAGCCCCATTTTACAAAATTTGCATAGGTATGCGTTTTTGGAAAAAATCTGGCACAAAATCCATATACATTTTGATCAGGCAAATAGCTCACATCCACGTTATCATTTACCTTCCTTTGAACATCATGCAAAATCTCATTTTTTACAACATATGATTTAATGTTTCCTTTATAGCCTTCCGCACTTAGTCCATAATCTTCGAGGTTTGCCCATGCCGGATTAAATACAACCGCATCACAACCGGTTGCTGTTGCAGCAGCAATAGCTTCCGCACCGCCTTTAGAGTGCCCTACAAAAGTCACTTTTTTATTTCCTGCAAAATCTTTGAATCTCTTTGCATAATAAATAGCTTCCTGCATATCAACTGAATTTGGTCCAAACGCCTGCTCTGCATTATTTATCCAGTCATCCCAATTCCATGTCGATCCCTCATAAGCCAGAACATATTCTGTAGGTTCAGATCCCCATTCGCTTCGTTTCACATATACTCCGACCTTCAATCCTTCGGTTCCTTTATAACTATCATATAAATACCATCCGTCAGTTAATCGGGATCCCAACGGAGAATTCTTATCGTTATCGTATATGTGCTCTGCCATCGCAGCCGCCTGAATATCAAACTCTGCTATTTTCGCTTCCTCTGGCTTTGACTCATTTTTCGCTCCCGTATCATTGCCGCTTTTATCCCCGGTGTTTAAGGCGACCTCGTTCTGATTTGTGTTCTCTTCGTTCAATAAAACGGCATCTTCCGCTGAAGACTTATAAAAATAGTCCTCTGCTTTTCCGTTTCCTTTTGAATTTACGAAAGCATCCTCTTTTGTTTTATAGGAAGGATTTGCAAATATCGGCAAAACTCCGTGGGAAGGGTCCGTTGACAGCGTAAGCGGACCCTTTGTTCCAAAGCCGTTTAAAAATACACTGTTATCCGGACTATACATTTCCTCTTCTTCGCCCTCTAAAACGCCCTCCGGCTCTATACCCATGGCGCGCTGAGCTTTTCGGATGCTTTTTATTTTCTCATAGAAATATCCGCCATCTTTTTCCTTAAGCTCTTTATAAAACTCTTCTCTTTCTTCCCTGTCACGCTTTTTTCTGTAAATTGAGTTCCAGGTTTCGTCTCCCGTAACCCCATTAGCCACAAGATTGTTGGCTCTCTGGTACTTTATCATGGCGTTTGCTGTGTTGGCACCATAAACGCCGTCCACCCAAAGCCTTTCGCCTTTCCCGTCGGTAAAACCCTCTTCATTAAGAAAACTTTGCACAGCTTTAATTGCATTTTTATTCCTTACGCCGTAAACCAACTCTTCCCCTTTCTTTTTAAGGGGCTTAAAATCATCTGCCGGTAACTTACTTGCATCAAAAAATTCAGTGTTTATAATAATTCCTCCATTTCATTATAGCACACGTCTGTGCTTCAATCAATATTTTGTCCGAAGTTAACCTCTTAGGCGCATTATAACACAAAAAGTCAGTTTTGTCAAGAAGTTTTTATCTTATCAAGTTAAATTTTACACAAAAAAAGAGGGGTTAACCTCTTTTTCCTTTTAAGTTTACGCCCACGATGCCGCCGATGGCTCCGCTTAAAACAGAAAGCGCCAGCGTTGCAAGCAAACCACCCGTAAAGCCGGGAAAGCCGAAAGCAAGAAAGCCCGTGAAATAAAGGCAGAGCGAATACAATGCGCCCACAAGACTTCCAAGGAGCAGCCCGCCTTTACGTATGCTTCTGCCCCGTGATGCCGAGGAAAGAAACACCGAAAGAATTGCACACGCCGTCACAAGATTCTGCGCCGTAGCATCCTTCATTTCGCCGTTAAGATAAATAACCGCTATAACAAGAAGTGACAGCCCCGTAAGCGTAAGAGCAGACAAAAGCCCCATTAAAATATTATAAATTAAAAACCTATCCTTTTTATTTTCTTTTTCATCCATAAAACACGCCTCCCCCTCATAATCTATTCGGGGAAAGGCGTTTTAATTACACTTATTTCTTTTCTTCTTTCTTGGGCTCATCCTTAACGGTTAAGCACTTGCTTACAGAAGATTTTGCAATTTTAATCTTTGTTCTGTCAGCAGAAGACTCGATTACAACAGCATCATCCTTTACGGAAACAACGTTACCGTAAATTCCGCCGATGGTAACGATTTCGTCACCGGGCACGAGAGCATCAATCATTGCGCGCTGTTTCTTTTCCTGCTTCTTCTGGGGAACGATTAAGATAAAATAGAAAACAACGAAAATTATAATCATGGGAAGAAGTGAAAGCCAGCCGCCGCCTGCAGGCGCACCTGCTGCAGCCTCTGTAGCAGCACCTGCTGCAGCACTGCTTCCGCCACCAAAACCGGGAGCCTTATCTGCTCCTGTTGCGAATACATCCAATAAAAACATTTTGCTACCTCCAAAATTTATTTTTACTAATTATATACCTAAATCCTCCGATTTGCAAGCCCTTTTTAATATCTTGAGCCGTAAAGCTCCACTTTTTCCTTATAAAACTCCGTAAAGCGGCCCTCGTCAAGTGCATCTCTTATATCCTGCATCATCTGATTGTAGAAGTGAATGTTGTGAATTACGCAAAGGCGCATACCAAGCATTTCCTTTGCCTTTAAGAGATGACGAATATAACCGCGGGAATGCTTTTTGCAGGCGGGGCAGTCACAATTCGGGTCTATGGGGGAGTCGTCCCTTAAATATCTGTTGTTATTTAAGTTTATAATTCCGATGCTGGTAAATAAAAGTCCGTGGCGGGCATTTCTCGAAGGCATTACACAGTCGAAAAAGTCAACACCTCTTGCCACACCCTCCAAGATATTCACCGGAGTTCCCACGCCCATTAAGTAACGGGGCTTGTCCTTTGGCATAAAAGGCTCAACCGCATCAATTATATCATACATTTCCTCGGCTGTTTCGCCCACCGCAAGACCGCCGATTGCATAGCCCGGAAGGTCAAGCTCAGAAATTTCCTTCATATGTTCAATACGAAGGTCGGGATAAGTTCCGCCCTGATTGATGCCGAATAACATCTGCTCCTTGTTTATGGTGTCGGGCAGGGAATTAAGCCTTGCCATTTCCGCCTTACAACGGTGAAGCCATCTTGTTGTTCTGGCGATGGAGTTTTTAACATAGTCCTTCGGTGCGGGATTTTCTATGCACTCGTCAAACGCCATTGCAATGGTGGATGCCAGATTTGACTGAATCTGCATACTTTCCTCAGGGCCCATAAAAATTCTTGTTCCGTCAAGATGGGACTTGAAGGATACGCCCTCTTCCTTTATTTTACGAAGGTCGGCAAGAGAGAAAACCTGAAAGCCGCCGCTGTCGGTTAAAACCGGGCCGTTCCAGTTCATAAATTTTCTTATTCCGCCAAGGTCGCGCACCACTTCGTCGCCGGGGCGCACGTGAAGATGATATGTATTGGAAAGCTCCACCTGGCAGTGAAGCTCACTTAAATCCTCGGCAGACAAGCCGCCTTTTATGGCGGCAGAAGTTCCCACGTTCATAAAAACCGGGGTTTCTATTACGCCGTGCGGCGTTGTAAAGCGACCGCGCCTCGCCTTATTTTCCTGTTTTAAAAGCTCAAACATTTCTGTACCCCTTATTAAGTGCAAAATTTCTCATTCAATTAATAAACATTGCATCTCCGAAGCTGAAGAAGCGATAGCGGTTGTCTATTGCCTCTTTATAGGCGGAAAGCACGTTTTCCCTGCCCGCCAATGCCGATACCAGCATTACTAAAGTGGACTTGGGCAGGTGAAAATTGGTGATAAGTGCATCAATCGCCTTGAATTTATAGCCCGGGTAAATGAAAATCGACGTGTTCATTTCGCAGGGCTCAATATGCCCCGTATCATCCGCCGCAGATTCTAAAGTTCTGCAGGAAGTTGTTCCCACGGCGATAATTCTTCCGCCCTTTTCTTTTGTTTCATTTATAATATTTGCCGCAGTTTCATCAATTACAAAATATTCCGAGTGCATGGTATGCTCCTCGATATTATCAACCTTTACCGGGCGGAAGGTGCCAAGCCCTACGTGAAGAGTGACATAGGCGATTTTTACGCCCTTTTCCTCAATTTCGGAAAGAAGCTCCTTTGTGAAGTGAAGCCCAGCCGTGGGCGCTGCCGCACTTCCGTCATACTTTGCATAAACGGTCTGATAGCGCTCCTTGTCCTCTAATTTTTTTGTTATGTAGCCGGGAAGGGGAATCTGACCTAATTTATCAAGCACATTCTCAAAAAGTCCTTCATAGTAAAAGCGGACAATTCTGTTTCCGCCTTCCACTATTTCAAGAATTTCTGCTTTCAGCTCCTCAGCGGGACCGAAAACAAACATTGCGCCAACCTTAGCCCTTTTTCCGGGCTTTAAGGCAACCTCCCAGTCCGTGGTATTTACCCTTTTTAAAAGAAGCATTTCAATGGCGCCGCCGGTTTTATCCTTTGTGCCGATTAATCGTGCGGGAATTACCCTTGTGTTATTAAGTACCAGGCAGTCTCCGGAATGAAGCATGGAAACAATATCCCTGAAAATTTTATGTTCTGTCTTTCCCGTAGCCTTATCAAGCACAAGAAGCTTTGAAGAGGATCTGTCTGAGAGAGGCTCCTGCGCAATAAGCTCCTCGGGAAGGAAGTAATCAAAATCGCTGACTCTCATTATTTTATCTCCGTATCGGTATAGTAAAATTTAAGTATTTCTTTATATGTATAGCCCTGTTCCGCCATAAAATAAGCTCCGTACTGGCTCAGGCCTACGCCGTGACCGTAGCCGCTGCCTGAAAAGACGAACTCGCCCTCATTTCCGCTGCCGGAAAGCTTAACCTTCCCGTCGCCGGACATTACGTACGCTTCGCCTACGTTTCTCACTTCCATACCATTGCCGGTTAAAACTCTGGCTGAGGCTCCGTCTCCACCCTTTTCCACCGTGAAAAGTGTACTCTTAAGGCTTTCGGGCAGAGCGGCTCTTATGTTGTCTTTGGTGTATTTTTTTTCGCCATTCGTTCCTACGAAAACAAGCTCCGTAACGTGCTTGTTTTCAGAAACTTTCCTTACCTCGACATCCACAATATCGCCGATATCTATCCCTCTTGCAGCTAAAGTCTTTTTTATCTGCTCTGCCGTAAAGGTCTTTTGCCAGTAATATCCGGGGATGCGGGAAGGATCCTCAAAGGGATCGGGCTTTCCCCTTACATAGCCAAGGGAAGCAACCCACACGTTTTCGCTGCTTTCGCTGTAGCCGCCGTTACTGGAATAATAATAGCAGGACACAATCTCCCCATTGTAATAAAGGAGCTTGCCTGTTGTCTCATCCACCGCTTGTCTTATTTTTTCGCCCTCGGAATTTGCACCGCCATATGCCTGACAATGCTGACCGTTGCAAAGATTAAATCCGTCAGATGAGTGCCTTCCCATGTTTAAAATGGCATAGTTTCTCGCTGCTACGCTCTGTGCCTTAAGGGCTTCCAGCGGAAAGCTTTCGGACATTTCCTTGCCTAAAACGCCATAGAGATAATCGTCCATATTAAGCATATTGATAATGAGGATTTTTCCGCTTTTTACCCTGAGCCTTATGGCCCCGCGGTAAGGCTTATTCTGACAGTAAATAAATTCAGATGTTCTGAAAAAGTCAATGCTGGTTTTTCCCGTTACAAATTCGTTGCATATAAGTGTTCCATCCTCGCCAACGGAAACCAACACCTCGTCTGCTATGTAGTGATAAGCCGAAGTTGAACCTTCCGCCTTGGCGAAGGAGGAATCCGTGTAAACACCGGCGTCGGAATAAAGCTTTACGCTTGATGCAAGGCTCGAATTGTTTATTCCGATATTTACAAAGTCGGGAATTTCAGATGCAAAAGCATTAATCCCCATAAAAAGAGCCATTATAATAAATGTAAATAAAAATTTTCTCATAAAAGTAACTCTCCCGGCCTATCAGGTAATGTCATAAGACCCTCTCACCATGAAATAAACCGTAGAGGAGGATGCCTTCATTTTTCTTCCGTCGCTTCTGGGGCAGATATAAAGATGGTTTGCAATAACCTTTTCCCCGTTTACGGAGTCTCTTCCCGCTGTTATATCTGTAAATCCGCCGCCTGCACTTGAAGGAATAACCACAGCACAGTCACCGCTTCTTAAAATAATTTCACAGCTTGCATTGGCAACAAGGCTCTGTCCCTTTTTAAGCTCAACCACCTTGTATCCGCCGCCGGTATTACCCATTGCCTGGTCGATATAGGGCATAACCACATTTTCAATGTAACTTAAGGATATTAACGGATCGTCATCGGAGCCCACCGCACCGTTTACCACCGTTGCTAAAAGCAAGGTGACAAGAAGCGCACCTATAATTATATTTTTCTTTTGTATCTTCATTATTTTACCCCTTTCTTATTCTCCCGGCAGGCCGAAGCTTATGCTTAAAGCCTCGTTTACCGATTTCATTTTTTCATCATCAAGATGGCCGATTTTCTCTCTCAGCCTTCTTTTGTCAATGGTTCTTATCTGCTCCAAAAGAATGACAGATTCCTTTGTAAGACCAAATTCTCTGGAATCTATTTCAATATGCGTGGGAAGATTTGCCTTATTTATTCTGCTTGTTATCGCAGCAGCAATTACCGTGGGACTGTAGCGGTTGCCCACATCGTTCTGCACAACCAGTATAGGGCGCACTCCTCCCTGCTCCGAGCCCACAACCGGGCTTAAATCCGCATAGAAAATGTCTCCTCTTTTAATTAACAATTCATTCACTCTCCGATAATTTTTGCTCGTAGGTCAGAAGCTGCTCATTATCGGCACAAATACCCTCGTTTGCCAGGGAAAGATTTATCTCGCCCATGGCGATATATCCCTTTTTAAGCTCCTCATCAAGCTTTTTTTTCGAGAGAGCCTTAAGTTCCTTTTTCACCGCATTTCTTATAAATTCGCTGCGGGAAACATTTTCGCTTTCAGCAGCGCTGTCAATACCTGAAAGAAGGTCTTCGGGCAGGGATATTAAAATTTTCTTGTTGTTCATAAACCGAACCTCCCCGATATATAGAAAGATATATAAATTATACATCTTTTTATTCTCCGAGTCAATTACAGTTTATGGAATTGCTTCCTTTCTATGTACAGCAATCCCGGTTTTTTTAGCAGATTACCGACCTATTCCTATTCTGCTCAAAATTACCTTAAGCCATACATTTTTTTATTGCGGCGGGAAGCTTTTTTATTATATCCGTGGCACTAAACGCCCCTTCCGGATATTCAGAGCAGCACAAATCGCCGGAAAGACCATGAATATATGCCGCCTTATAAGCACCGCCTTCTGTTCCCTGAGCCAGGAAAGATGCCGTGATGCCGGCTAAGACATCTCCGCTTCCGCCCTGCGCCATACCGGGATTTCCCGTGGTGTTGTAATAGCACTTTCCTTCGGGCGTTGCCGTTATTGTAAAGGCGCCCTTCAATACCACGGTACAGCCGTACTTCTGGGCAAAGGATGAAGATGCGCTTCTTCTGTCCTTCTGAACCGAGGCAATATCGGTATTTAAAAGTCTTGCCATTTCGCCGGGATGGGGCGTTATAACCGTGCCCTCAAAAAGGCGGGGAGTATCTTTAAGGCAGTTAAGACCGTCCGCATCGATTACGATGTTTTTCCCCGAAAAAAGACTTATTGCCTCTCTTACAAGATATGCAGTTTCTTCGGTATTGCGCATTCCGGGACCTATTAAAAGTGTTGTTGCCTTTTCGGAAAATGGCAAAATATCTCCAATTGCTTCCTTTATATATGTCTTTCCGTTGTGTGCACATCCCACCGTCATCGCCTCCGGGATTTTTGGTGCCACCTGAGGCAGAATTTTATCGGGAAGCGCCAGCGTTACAAGACCACAGCCGGATTTTACCGCCGCTTTAGTTGCCATATATGCCGCACCGGACATACCGTAGGAGCCGGCAACGACTAAAAGATTGCCGTGATTGCCCTTATTTGAATCCCTCTTTCTTAAAGGAAGGGTTATATCACGGACCAGATATGCCCCGCTGTCAGGAATATCCTCCGGAATGGAAATATACGCCTTTACGATTTCCCCTGCCGCGCCATGTCCCGGATATTGGAAAAGCCCCGCCTTGAAAAAGCCGAAGGTAACGGTTTTGTCGGCATTAAAGGCACAGCCCATAACCTCGCCGGTGTCAGCGTTTACCCCCGAAGGAATATCAAGAGCCAGCTTAAAGGCAGACTTTTCGTTCATATAGGAAATGAGCTTTGCCCCGTCGCCCTCTATATTTCTCGAAAGTCCCGTTCCGAAAAGAGCGTCCACGATTAAATCCGTATCTCTGTCTTCCATTTCGGAAAAGGGGGTTATTTTTATGCCCAGATTCTTGCAGATTTCCGCATTTTTGTGCTTTGCGGGATAAAGAGCAATTATCTCCGTATCGGTGCCGTTTAAGTAAAGATGCCTTGCAAGGGCATATCCGTCGGCGCCGTTGTTTCCGCTGCCCGCAAAAATTCTGGCGCTTTTCACCTTCGGGCAGGCACGAAAAGCCGCAAGTGCGGCATTTTCTATTAAAATTTCTTCGTCAATGCCGAAATGATTTATTGCACGCTTGTCGGCATTTTGCATTTCGGCTCTGCTTAAGAGCATTTCATGCATAGTTTTATCCCCCGAAAAAGTTATCTTTTGAATTTCGCGCCCATGTAAAGGGTAAATGCCTTGAGCATGGTTTCGTTGGGATCAATTACCACACATTCCTTTTTACCGCCGTCGGTTTTCTCAAGGTAGTAAAGATTGTCGGAATTTTTGTCGGGGCAAAGCATTTCGGCGCTTCGTCCGTCATATTTTCCGCCTTCGGAAAATTCCTTTATGTTGTAAGTCTTTACGGACACTCTTCTTCGTTTTGCAATTACCTTATCAATGTTGAGTTCTTCGTTTGTAACCGTGTATTCATATTCAACCAAAAGCAGCCCCGTGGCAAGATAATATGCCCCGAAAAAGGCAGCCGCCATGATTACAATTGCAAGAAATCCAAGAAAAATAAAGGAAGCAACCGTAATTGCAAGTGCCAGTACAAAAAACAGAACGCTTAAGGCAATATCCTTACTGTCCCATTTTTTCACAACAAGTCTTTCTGTAAATAAGTCCATTTCGCTCATGCTCCTTCCGAAAAAAATAATAAGTCATTATAGTATACCACAATTTTTTCCAAATTACAAGAGTTCCCGAAATATTTCCGTAACAGATTCAATGGCGCTGTCCTCTGCAACCGAAGTGAGCTGGCAGGCGCGGACATGAAACTTTTTAATTATCTCGAAAAAAAGAAGTGCGCCCGCATCTGAAATATAGTCGATTTTTACTATGCAGCAGTCTCTTTTTTCTCTGACAGAAAAGGTGAAGCTTTCTCCTATCTTTTCCATGCTGTATTCTATTTTTTCAACGGTTTCATTCATTTTCCAATCCCCTTTTCATTTTTTCCGCAAAAAAAGATGCGGACTTAAATAATAAGCCCGTCTGACATATTTTGTAAAGTAAAATAAAAAGGCATAAAAAAATCCCGGAAATCCGGGAATTTAATAAAGCTGCGAAACCCTATCTGTTTACACATACGGCTTTATTTTTTTAATTTTTAAATTAAAAAATTTGTAAAAACTTAACTGCTTTCCCATAACTTACCGCTTGAATAAGTGCCGCTTCATATGATAAAATGAAGAAAAAACAAGACTTTTGTATTAAAAATTTTGATTATGGGTGATTTTCATGGAAATGCTTCATAAAAAAACCAGGTTTATCTTCTTTTCGGGGCTGATTTATGCCTTTCTCATCACGGTGACTGCGCTGGCGTTTACTGTTATCGGCGGAAGCCTTTTCCCCTATGCCGCAAAGGAGCTTATCTATAAGGCTTCTGAAATTTTAAGCTTTGCAATTATATTTTCCGCCTTTTCCGAAGTGTTTATAAGAAGATTTGAGGGATAGGAGATAACTCATTATAGCACACCCCGCCACACATTGCAATACATTTGTTATGCATAAGATATTATTTTTCGCATATATAATTGTATTGCAGAGGTGATTTTATGAAAAAATTTAAAATTCCGTCCGTTCCACCTACAACAAATAAATGCATACGCTTTCCCAATGACATAATAGAAAATGTGGAAAAGGCAATTGTCGGAAAAAACTGTACTTTTACCGCTTTTGTTGTGGAAGCTGTAAGAATTGCACTCGAAAATATAGAAGAAGACAATAAATAATTTATGCGGATGTATTACATCCGCTTTTTCTATAGGAGACAACAGGTGTTTTCGTTTGATGACAAAAAAGCCGCCGCACAATGGGCAGCAGCTTTTACTTTATCTTAATACCTTCTTCTTCAAAGTCTTCAGGCGAAAGCTCTATTTTCTCCAGCATTCTATACGCCCTAAAACAACTGTAGGCAGACTTGAGAACTTCTCCTACTTCTTCATCGCTAAAGCCTTTATAATACAGCTTGTTTATTATTTTCATTCCAATTTTATCAGTTTGTTTTTCTCTTTTAAATATCTTCATATTATGCAACACCTTACAGATAATATCTTATATATTACATATTTATTATAACTTGTGTATACTATACTTGTCAATAATTTTTTGGAGTGAAAGTATGCAGGAATACGGAAAAATTATAATAAAGCTGGATGAGCTTATTAAGGAAAAAGGATTGAGCAAGAACCGCTTTACACACGAAGCGATGATGCAACACACTCAGCTTAACAGATTTTGCAGAAATCAGATAACGCAGCTTGATATTGATGTACTTGCAAGAATTTGTACGGTTTTGGATTGCGAAATCGGTGATTTGCTGGAGTTTATTCCTCCAGAACAAAAAGATTAATAATACATTTTGTAAAAATGAGACTGTATCATCTGATATGGTCTCTTTTATTTAACCTTCAGAAGGTTGTCCCTATACAAAGGCACCACTATCCCGAATCGGGATATAAATAATATACCAATACGGTATAATATTGTCAAGAGGGATTATTATGAGATTAAAACAAATACGCAAAGAGCGAAACATTACCCAGTTAAAACTTGCTCTTGACCTTTCATTGAATCAAAACAGTATAAGCCGTTACGAATCCGGTGCTCTCGAAGCAGACTATGCAACATTAATTCGCATTGCCGACTATTTTAATGTTTCATTAGACTATCTTTTGGAGCGTAGTGATGATCCTTCGCCATTTCGTAAATAAGCGGATGTATTACATCCGTTTTTTATTTTGATTAAAAGGAAAAACCTAAGCCCAATAAAAAAACACTCAATCAAATTTAAAATCCATTAACATAAGTGTATTATATCACATTTTTGCCGAAAAGTCAATTGTTTTGATTGTTTTATCGCCCGATTTAATTGTCGATAAAAACTGTCATATTTATTATAATATATGACAGAGGTGAGCGTATGAAAAATGAGAATTTTGATGTTTGGTTAGGCATTGGTCTTAATATTCTTCATTACAGAAAAGAACAGGGAATGACTCAGATGCAATTAGCAGAAAAATCCAATATCAGCAAAAACCATTTGCAACGAATCGAAACTGCCGCTTGTTCTTGTACTTTAGATACGCTTATTTCAATAGCCAATGCATTAAACATCCCCTTAAAAAAATTATTTGAATTTAAGGATTAAACAATAAAAAATATGGATTTACCAAAACGAAAAAGGACAAGGCTGAAGGGTACGATGCTACCCCATTTCGTAGATAAGCGGATGTAGTACATCCGTTTTTTTGTTTCCCCGACGGTATTACGGCTTATGGCCACCTCTTACGAGTCCAAACACAAACTAGCTTAAGCGTTTCAAGGGGCGTATCAAAAAATGTATGTCCCTAAGTGGCATACATATAATTAATTTTGTTTCCTATTTTAACATTTAGTGAATGTCATATTTAGAATTATACCGCTATATAATATTTTTGTCAAGCACAGAATGTCAAATAGCGGAGGATAATATGTTTAAGAACAAATCTCTGTCAGGCAAAAATAATATTTGCGGTGAAAAAGTTTATGAAATAAGAAAAAGACAAAATCCTAAAATGTCACAACGTCAGCTTGCCGAAAAACTTCAGATATTAGGTATTGATGTTGATAAAAACGCTATTCAGAGAATTGAAAGCGGTCAACGTTTCGTAACAGACCTGGAACTTCTTGCTATTTCAAAAGTTTTCGGTCTTACTCCTAACGATCTTATCAGTGATTATGATTTCTGAAAATAAAATTTTACCAAAACGAAAAAGGACAAGGCTTAAAGGATATGACTATTCTTTGCCGGGTGCGTATTTTATAACGATTTGTACGAAGGATAAAAAGCATCTGCTGTCAGAAATAACCGTAGGGCAGGGGAAGAGCTCCTGCCGAAAACCGTCTTACAATATACGGATTTATCGCAAAAGAACAGATTGTAGCCTTGGAAAAACGTTATAATAATATAACAGTTGATAAGTATGTGATTATGCCAAATCACATTCATATTCTGTTTTCGATTATACCTACGGCAGGAGCTCTTTCCCTGCCCTACAATATCGGATGTGGTATGCGCATTTAAATCAATAACAACAAGGCTTTGTAAAGAAAATGATTTAGGCGAAAAACAGTTATTCCAATCCTCCTTTCATGATCACATAATCCGTAATGATGAGGACTACAAAAAAGTCTCCGAATACATCGGCACAAATGTACTCAGGTGGGAAAGCGATTGCTTTTACAAATAGAAAACGGATGCTTTCGCATCCGTTTTTTTATTAAACATCCGCCCTTTGCTTTTTCAGAAATTCAATTCGGTTTGCAAAGCCGGCAAGCTTATTCTTTTTCATATTTACAGTAAGCGCAAGCACGAAAGCCACAATTGCCAGAAACGCACCAATACCTGCAATTGTCATACCAACTGCCGACACTCCCTTTTCCGGTGTTCGCGAGCCTATTATTCTCACCGGAGCAAGCTGCTCTAAAATAAAACCGTTAGCTGTTACCCACTCTTCCATAGCGGAAGAAACAGCCATTGTCGTATTGCCGTAAAATCTTACCGGCTCGACCTCAAGGGTTACGTCCGACATGGCAGCAATTACGTCCTTCATCGCTTCATCGTCATAATCCCCTTTAGGAATGGTAATTATGCCTGTATAGCCGTCATCGGTCACGAACACGCACTCATATACGCCGCCCAGCGTATCATTAAAGGTCTCCCCGCACGCCTGAATGGCAACAATATCAACTGCGATGTATGTATTCTCAGCCGTTTCATAGCTGTACTTTACAAATTCCTTGTCGGGCTTATAATTTATTCCTATAAAAAAGCCTGATATTATAACAGGAATAAAGGCAATGCAAAAAACATTTTTTACCAGCCTTAATTTGTTGTACTTTTTCATATCGGCTTCATATTTTTCGGAAAGCGCCTCTACATCACCAAGGCTGCCGGAAAGAACAACGTCCCCCGCCTTTTTATTTCCCATATCGCTGAGTCTGAAGTCCAGATGAAGCTGGTCATAGGTAATTTCATTATCAAGCACGCGCTGAATCTGGCTTGCGGCATAAGGATTGCATCTTTTAACCATTTCAAAGCCTTCCTCCGTTGGGAAAAGCTGAAAATAATTAAGAGCTTCCAGGCAGGAAGCGGATAGCTTTTCGGAAAGATTAATATCTTCAGCATATTTTTTCTTTTTCTTTTCAACATTCTTTTCTGCTTTTTTCGCGGAAATTTTTTCCGCAAAATACCAACACGCACACGCCAGAACAATAAGAACAATTCCGCCTATGATGTTTTTATTAAAAAGCATTCCCACTCCGCTGATAAAAGAAACTGTTGCCACAATACTTAAAATTGTAGCCGGCACTGAATTAAAATAAATTTTTACCGATGCCATAAAATCCCCTCCTGAATTTTTATGATAATTTTATAATATCACTTTTGTTTATTTCTGTCAACACAGCGAAACTCATCTCACCGTTTTTCGCCTCGCTCCTTCCAGGGGTTAAAAGAAAAAGAACAGACCAAAGGTCTGTTCTTCGTTTATTCGTTAAATCAGACAGCGCGAACTACCTTGCCGGAACGAAGGCAGCGTGAGCATACTGAGATTGTCTTGGGAGAACCATTAACAATCGCTCTTACTGTTCTTACATTAGCTTTCCAGGTTCTGTTGCTTCTTCTGTGAGAATGGCTTACTCTGATTCCGAATGTTACGCCTTTACCGCAAACATCACACTTTGCCATTAAAAACACCTCCATTTCGTACAGTACACACTATAATAACACAGTTTTTTTCATTTTGCAAGAGTTTTTTAAACTTTTTTCGAAATTTAGCATATTTCTATAAAAAAAACCGATGTATTTATGAATTTATCCCAAAATTAGCATAATTTACGGGTTTTATTTTTGAATTGAAAAAGCACTTGCAAATGCAAGTGCTTTTTCCTGGTGACTCGTACCAGATTTGACCACGCCGAAAAAAATTTCGGCTTTGGCTACGGATTTTTTACTTGCTTCGCAAGCATAAAAAAGTCCTATGACACGTTCAAATCTGTCGGATTAATTATAAAACAAAAAAACAGACAAAAATGTCTGCTTTTTGTTTTGGTGACTCGTACCAGATTTGAACTGGTGTTACCGCCGTGAAAGGGCGGTGTCTTAACCGCTTGACCAACGAGCCATTTAAATGGTAGCGGCAGGTGGACTTGAACCGCCGACCTAACGGGTATGAACCGTTTGCTCTAGCCAGCTGAGCTATGCCGCCACAGCCATATTAGAATAACACAAATTTTTCACTTTGTCAAGCCTTTTTTTAATTTTTTTTGAAAAA
>JAZSAR010000090.1:0-10583 GCA_045601965.1 Clostridia bacterium | reverse complement strand
ATATAAGAAAAACCGTTATCAGTCAAAGGCGGTAAGAGCCTTTATTGATACGGCGAGAGAAGTTTACGGCAAAAAATAAAAGAGTGCAAAAGCACTCTTTTAAGAATCCATTTCGGTTTCGGAGGAGATAATGGCACCTGTTACAGCATCAATGATATAGGTGAATTCTCTGTTACCTGACCTGAAAACAACGGTATAGGTTTTGCTTTCACGGTTAAGGTCATTTTTTACAAGTGAGGCTGTTCCGCTTATTCCGGAATCAGCAAAAGCGATTGAGAGAGCGGTATCGGCGGGGAGAATTTTATCATCCGTGTCTTCTTCCGGTGTTTCAAAAACTGAAGGATCTTCGGTTGTGATTTCCTCCTTTATTGTTACGGAGCTGATTTCTCCGCTATCTGCATCGACAATGGCGATGTAAACATTGTGGGCGGTTTTATATTCTATTTCATAAGAGCTTGAAGCGCTTTTATAGATACATTCTGTAATTATAGCGTCCGGGGTGTGGTTGAGAATGGCTTTTTTAGCCTCGGCTTCGGTTATATCGGGAGCGCCGCCCTTACATGCAGTAAGGGAAAAAATGAGCATTGATGTAATAATTAATGATGTTAACTTTTTCATGAAAGAACCTCCGCTGAATTAATAATAATCATTATACACAAAAAGCTGTATAAATGCAAGAATTTTATTGATTTTTATTCGGAAATGTGTTGTAATATATAAAAGATTTATTTTAAGGAGCAGAAAAATGAAGAAAACAAAATGCGAAGAGTGTATGTACTATGAATTCGATGAAGACAGCGAAACATACAGCTGTATAATAAATCTTGACGAAGATGAAGCACAGCGCTTTATGTCGGGAGACTCCGGAAGATGTTCATATTTCCGGTTTTATGACGAATATAAAATGGTTAAAAAACAAAACTGAGGTTTTTTATGGAAGAGCGTTTAAAGAGAACAGCCCTTCTTTTCGGAGATGCGGCTATTGAAAAACTTAAAAATGCCCATGTGGCGGTTTTCGGGATAGGCGGAGTTGGCGGCTATGTGGCTGAGGCTTTAGCCAGAAGCGGCGTGGGAAAGCTCACGCTGGTTGATAATGATTTTGTCAGCGAAAGCAACATAAACCGCCAGATAATAGCCCTTAATTCCACAGTGGGAAAATACAAGGTGGATGTTATGAAGGAGCGGATTTCAGATATCAATCCCGATGCTGAGGTTTTCTGCCATAAATGCTTTTACCTTCCGGATGAAGATTGCGGTATTGATTTTTCTTCTTTTACATATATCGTCGATGCGATAGACACGGTGACGGGAAAAATCGGACTTATTATGGAAGGAGAAAAGAGGAATATTCCTGTTATTTCATCTATGGGCACAGGGAATAAAACGGACCCTTCCGCTTTTATGATTTCAGATATATATAAAACCAAGGTGTGTCCTTTGGCAAAGGTGATGAGGACGGAACTTAAAAAACGGGGAATAAAAAAACTGAAAGTCCTTTATTCTGAGGAAATTCCCATGAAAGTTAAGATTGTTAGCGAAGGGGAAAAACGGTCAGTTCCGGGGTCGAATGCATTCTGCCCGCCTGCGGCAGGGCTTATAATAGCGTCGGAAGTGGTTAAAGACATTATAAAAAAGGATTGATTTTATGAAGGCATTAATTGCCATGAGCGGAGGCGTAGACTCAAGCGCAGCAGCTTTGCTCATAAAAGAAAAAGGCTATGAATCAATGGGTGCCATTATGCATCTTTTAGGGGAGCGGAATATGGATGCCGATGCAGCAAAGGATGTTTGCGACAAAATCGGCATTCCCTTTTATGAATTCGATTTTTCAGATGAGTTTTCCTCATGTGTTATTAAAAGCTTTGTTGAAAGCTATGAAAACGGCGCAACGCCAAACCCCTGTATAGAATGTAACAGATCCCTTAAGTTCGGTAAATTTTTTGAGGCAGCGAAAGAATTGGGATGCACTCATATTGCGACGGGGCATTATGCAATAATCGAAAAATGCGGAAATGAATACATCCTTAAAAAAGCAAAGGATAAGTCGAAAGACCAAAGCTATGTGCTTTATTCCATAAAGCGGGAGATTCTTTCGAAAATCCTTCTTCCTCTGGGAGAATACAGCAAGGATGAAATAAGAGAAATTGCCGCATCAAAGGGCTTTATAAACGCCCATAAAAAGGACAGCCAGGATATATGCTTTGTTCCCGACGGAGACTATAAAAAAGTTATTTCGTCTTTAAGCAATAAAACCTATCCTGAAGGAGATTTCGTAAATCTCAAGGGAGACGTTTTAGGAAGACATAAAGGAATTATCGGATATACAATAGGGCAGAGAAAAGGGCTTGGGCTTGCACTTCCGGAACCGATGTACGTCTGCGAAAAAGACGTGGAAAAAAACCGGGTGGTGCTTTGCCGTAACGACGAACTTTTCACTAAGGATATGAAGGTTAAAAATGTAAACTGGCTGGCATCGGATAAAGTGCCCGATAAGATACGGGCGAAGGTTAAAATACGCTATAAGCACGAGGAGCAACCGGCGGAGATAAATTTCACGGAAGAAGGAGCTTTCGTTACATTCGATGAGCCGCAGAGAGCTATATCAAAAGGTCAGGCGGCGGTTTTCTATGACGGCGACACGGTACTTGGCGGAGGTACGATTGCTTAGGAGGATTTTATGGCAAGAGAGCTTACAAAAGAACAGCTTGTTGAAAGAAGCGTTGTTAAAAAATACAGAAAAAGCATATGGAACCCCTTTATTGCGGCGGTAAAACGCTATGAGCTTATAAGCGAAGGTGATCATATTGCAGTTTGCATTTCCGGCGGAAAGGACTCCATGCTTCTTGCGGTTTTAATGAGACTGCTTCAGAGGATAAGCGATGTGCCTTTTTCCGTTACTTATCTTGTGATGGATCCCGGCTACAACGAAATAAACAGGCGTAAAATTGAAGAAAATGCGGCAATGTTAAATATACCTGTAAATGTTTTTGAAAGCGATATATTCTCCGTTGCCGACAGCGTAGAAAAATCTCCTTGCTATCTTTGTGCAAGAATGAGGCGTGGACACCTTTATGCAAAGGCAAAGGAAATGGGATGCAATAAAATTGCGTTAGGGCATCATATGAGTGATGTGATTGAAACAACTCTTATGGGTATGATGTACGGAAGTCAGCTCCAGGGCATGATGCCAAGGATAAAAAGTACAAACTTTTCAGGGATGGAGTTAATACGCCCGATGTATTGCATACTTGAAGAGGACATAATATCATGGAAAAATTATAATGAGTTGTCATTTATTCAGTGCGCCTGCCGTTTTACCGAGAAAATGTCGGAGACGGGGGACGGCGTCGGAGAATCCAAACGTCAGGAAATAAAAATGCTTATTACAGAGCTTAAGAAGACAAATCCTGACATTGAGCATAATCTTTTCAAAAGCATACACAATGTGAATGTTGACACCTTTGTTGAGTACAAACTTAAAGGGGAGGAGCACTCCTTTCTTGAAAATTTTCAGTAAAGTATTGAAAATGTGAGATAAAACATATAAAGTGCGAAAATGAAATGTAAGCTAAGGTGTATAATTGCTTTTTTCATATAAAGACATTTTTTGAAAAGAGACAGAAAAATGCAAAAATATATAACTGAAAGTATACTTGATGTAAAGAATAGCTTAAATCTTAAAATAAGTACCGGAAGCACCAATGATATTATAAAGCAACAAAGAAGATGTAATATCAAATGGCAGCTTTCGGTTTTATTTTTGTCATACAGTTTTGAAAAAGTTACGCCGTATAGGGCATAGTTTATAGAAAGTAAAAGTACAAAAAGAGTAAAGGGCAGATGAGGAATGGATAAAGATTCATAAGGTGAAGAAAAAATTAAAGATAAAAGACCGGAAGACAAACATATAAGTATCGTGATTATTTTTTCTGAACAGGTTCTTAAATTTAAAACTTTAAAAGCGAACATACATACACTCCTTTGTCGGTAGTATAGTATATGTTCGCTTTTTTCTTCTTAGTATAATTATTTGAGATTGTTTCTGGACTCTTTTATTGTTTCAATCAGGGATTCAAACTTCTGCTGCATAGTATAAAGAATTTCGTCGCAATATTCCATGGTCTGCTTTTTGGTTTCCTGAGCGTTTTCCTTTGCGGAATCAATCATTTCTGTAGCTCTCTCATAAGCTTTCTTTGTGATTTCATGCTCCTGAACCATCTGGATTGTCTTTTCCTCTGCGGATTTTATGATGCCTTCTGCTTCCTGCTGCGCTTCGGAAATGATTTTCTTGCGCTCTTCCTTCATCCAACGAGCCTGCTTAAGCTCTTCGGGAAGCTGAAGTCTGATATCTTCAATGTCGGCGAGTAATTCTTCTTTGTCCATAAGGCTTCTGTTAATTATCGGAATGTTCATCGCCTTATCGATTTTTTCCTCAAGCTTATCAATGATTTCTAAAATTTCCATATTGTTAATCCTCCTTATTGGAATTTAATTTACTATATATATCAGGCATTATTTCTTTGGGAACAAGGTCACTTATATCAGCTTTGTAACTTGCTACCTCTTTAACAATGCTTGAACTCAAATATGAATATTTGCCGCGTGTCATCATAAACATAGTTTCAATGTCAGGGGCAAGCTTACGGTTTATATGAGCCATCTGGAGCTCATATTCAAAGTCTGTGACAGCCCTTAAGCCTTTTACGATGGCATTGGCTTTCTTTTCTCTTGCATAGTCAACCAAAAGACCGTCAAATGTGTCAACCACCACATTATCTATATCTTTAGTTACGCGACGGAGAAGCTCCATCCGCTCGGGGATAGTAAATAAAGGATGCTGTTTTCCTTTGTTTGCAAGAATACTTATGTATACAAGGTCAAAAACGTTGGAAGCCCGCTTGATTATATCAAGATGTCCCAGTGTCACGGGGTCAAAGCTTCCGGGAACAACCGCGATTTTCAAGTTTCATCAACTCCCGAAAGGTATAAAAGATTGCATCTTCCGTATTTTTTCTGTTTTGTTACGGTTAAAGAAGGAGGAACCTGTGGTGTGTGCGCCTCCTCATATTCTGCAATTATGATTCCGCCCTTATTTATCTTTTCTGCGGCGAAGGAGAGAAACTCTTCGTACAGACCTTTGGCATAGGGGGGATCTAAAAAAATTATGTCAAACGTTTCTTTTGTGTTTTTTATGTAGCTTAAGGCATCTGTTAAAAGAAGGGTTGTCCTATCTGAAAGGCGGGCCTTTTCAATGTTTTTTTTACAAACGGAAAATGCTGCTTTGCTGTTTTCGCACATTACAGCAAAGGAAGCACCGCGGCTTAACGCCTCTAATGCCAGAGCACCGCTGCCGGAAAAGGCATCTAAAACTTTAGCACCCAAAAGATTTGGTGTTAAAGATGAAAAAAGAGCTTCTTTAACTCTGTCTGCTGTGGGGCGGGTTTCAAGCCCGTCCGGCGTCTCCAGAGTAAGCCCTCTTAAGCTTCCAGCGATGATTCGCAAAATAACCACTCCGACCATAAGCATAATATCATACATTACTATTATAAAACAAAGAAATGAAAAAAGCAAGAGAAAATTTTCTCTTGCTTCTATTTTTTTATGCAGGAATTAAAAGTCGCATGCCGGAATTAAGAATTTCGTCCTTATCCATGGAATTTGCCGATAAAATTTTTTCTACGGTTGTGTGATATTTTTTTGCAATATTCCAGAGCGTGTCACCGCTTTTTACAAAATATACAATTATTGAAGGTCGTGTTTTATCAATGCTTTCGCCGATATTTACAGCACTTATATAAAAATAGGGATATGAAATTTCAGAGGAAACAGCAGTTATATTGATAATAAATCTTAAATCAAGCTTTGAGCTATTTATAAGGTTGTAATCGCAGTGGGTGATTTTAGCCTTAATGTCGGTATATAAGACTTCGGGAGTTTTTTCAAATTCTGCCGAAAAGGGAATTTCGCATGCGTGAGAAAAAACAGATGAATCTTCTGAAGATAAGTAAATCAGGTTTGCCGAAATAATTCCCTTTACGGTATGGGAGTCATTGGATTCAAGCGTATCAACAGCGATTATTTTTGCATAAACAGGGTAAAGCTGACCGACAGAAGGTAATTCTGAAGGAAGTTCTATAGTCTCTTTTACAGTGATATCCGTTGAAGTCTTGTCTTTGATGAGAAACTTTTTTGCTTCCGAATGTTCAATTTTCAACGCTGTTCCTGGTAAATATGCATCTTCAATCACATGGACATTTTCTGTCATGAAGACTGTTATAAAAACACATATGTCTGCCGAGAAGGCATATCTTTCAGGAGATGCCGGATCTTCTGATACAGAGTGGTTTTTTATGTAAATGTCAAGATCAAAGAAAGCATCTTCGGAAAGGTTTGGCACATCTATGATTTCGGTAAAGGGTAAATCGTGCTTCATATGAGATACGGTACCATCTGAGGAAGAATAAAGCCTGAAAACCGAAAGGGTTCCTTTTATGACAGCTTTACCTGTAACCGTTTTTACAGAGAAGTCGCTTATTTCGGTACGGCATAAAAGCGGAATATCCACAGGAGGCTCTGTATTAGGGATTTCCAGAATATCAGACACAGTAAAACATTCTTCAAAGCAGGATGAAATGTGGGAAAATGCGGTTTTCCTTAATTTTCGCTCTATGGAATGATTGCTTATTCCAGTAACAAGAGGAAGGGTTAAATCTGAGTAAGATATAAAGTCTGCCCGAATGATACTTTTTAATGAAATTTTTCTGCTGTTAAGCAAAGTGCACTCGGTGCTCAATGTATCATAAAGTACTTTATATCTGTCTTCATTTTTTATACTTTCGCATTCTTCAATGTGGTT
Source organism: Clostridia bacterium (assembly GCA_045601965.1). GTDB lineage: Bacteria > Bacillota > Clostridia > CAKSNL01 > HGM11501 > HGM11501. Next base: position 3,727 of record JAZSAR010000090.1, on the reverse strand, counting down.
AAATGGGATTTTTGATGTGATAGAATTTACCGACTCGCCTGATTCGGGTGTATATAAAACGGTGAATTCGGCAGTACCGGTGAAAATAACTCTTCCATTCTGAATCTCAGTTTTTTCAATGAAACACTTACCTTCGGTAAAGAGGATTTTTGCAATGTCATTTTTGGTATCGGGAACTATGGCTTCTCCTTCGGCTGTGATATTCAGTTTAAGAGAGGAAGAAGGGCAGGTGGTTATGATATTCTCTTTTATAAGCTCGGCTTCCATTTTATCAATCCTTTCAAGTGTTGCTTATTAGATATTTATGCATAAAGCCTATAAGGTATGACAAAATAATATATCTACTTGAAAAAAATAACATTTGGTGGTAAAATATTATTATCACAAAAAAAGGCGGTGCGCCATGAAAATAGCAGTTGTAGGTGCAGGCGCGGCAGGACTTGTTGCCGCATCTGTATTAAAAATGAAAAATGCGGATTTTACGCTTTATGAGCGAAGTGCAAGGGCGGGTAAAAAGCTTCTTGCCACGGGAAACGGAAGGTGTAATATTACAAATCTTTGTATAGATAAAAGCCGCTATCACGGGGATAATGACTTTTCAGAATATGCTTTATCACGATTCGGATACTTTGAACTTAAAACATTTTTTGAAAGCATAGGTGTGCCTCTTAAGGCAGAAGGAGATAAGGTTTATCCTTACAGCCTTCAGGCGTCAAGCGTTCTTGATATGCTCCGTTTTGCGGAAGGAATGTGTGAAATCTGCGACACGGAAATAACGAAAATTATTCCTAAGAAAAACGGATTTGTTTTGAAAGCAGTGGATAAGGATGTGTTTTTTGATAAGGTGATTCTCTGCTGCGGAGGAAAGGCAGCACCTAATTTATCCGGCGGAGGGGCGTATAATCTTTTGACTGATTTGGGACATAAACTTACAGCCCTGAAGCCTGCAATTGTCCAGCTTAAGTGCGACGGAACAAAGGCCCTTGATGGTGTTAAAGTTGATGCCGTCATCAAAATGGAAAAGCGATGTGAGGAAGGGGAGGTTTTATTTACCTCCTACGGTCTTTCGGGGCCTCCCATACTTCAGCTTTCAAGGGATGCGAAAGGGAAGACGGTATCCCTTGATTTAACACCTGAATTAAGCTATACGGAAATTGTAAATATGTTGTCGGAAAAAAGAAAGCTTACTTATCTTACTCTTGAAAATCTTTTTACGGGCTTTCTTAATAAAAAGCTTGGGCGTGAAATACTTAAAAGGTGCGACTGCCTTCCTATGGGAAGGGAAATAAAAACGCTTACCGACAAGGAAATAAAAAGCCTTGCTTCGGTAATCAAGGGTATGGAATTTTTAATTACCGACACCAACGGATTTGCCAATGCCCAGGTTACGGCAGGCGGAATCTCCTGCAGGGATTTTAACAGAGAAACCATGGAGTCAAAGCTTCATCCGGGACTTTTTGCGGCAGGAGAAATGCTGGATGTTGACGGGGACTGCGGAGGCTTTAACCTTCAGTGGGCGTTTTCCTCTGCATATCTTGCAGCGCTTTCGGCGATTGGAGAAAATGTATGATTAAGATTGACGGCATAAAGCTTGGTCTTTCGGAAAATGAAAAAGACCTTTTTGAAAAAGTGAAAAAGATTACAAAAGGTAAAGCGGAAAGCTTTTATGTATTCAAAAAAGCCATAGATGCAAGGCGTAAGGACAATGTGCATTTTGTATATTCCGTTGTTGCGAAAGCAAAGGGTGAAGAGGCCCTTTCAAAGAGTGTTAACGGAATAACAATTTATGATGAAAAAAGCTTTGAATATCCGCTTCTTAAAAGAAAAGTTGAAAGCCGCCCCGTCGTAATCGGAAGCGGCCCTGCAGGAAGCTTTGCGGCACTTTGCCTTGCAAAGGCGGGGGCGTGCCCCATCGTTATCGAGCGGGGAAAGAGTGTGGATGAAAGAAGTTGCGACACGGAAAAATTTTTTGCAGGCGGAGCACTTGATACAGAGTCCAACGTACAGTTCGGCGAAGGGGGAGCGGGAACGTTTTCTGACGGTAAGTTAAACACGGGAACACATTCTCCTTTTATAAGAAAAATACTTTCCGAATATGTGAGATTCGGGGCAAACGAAAATATATTGACAGATGCAAAGCCCCACATAGGAACGGACATCCTTAAAAAAATAGCGGTAAATATAAGGCGTGAGGTGGAAAGCCTTGGAGGAACCTACCTTTTCTCAAAAAAGGTTTCGGATATTGAAATCAAAAACGGAAAAATAACGGCGGTTTTCATTCCCGAAAGAATTGAAACCGACACCGTAATTCTTGCCATCGGCCACAGCGCGAGAGATACCTTTTTTATGCTTGATTCCCGTGGTGTGAAAATGGAGCAGAAGGCTTTTTCCGTGGGCTTAAGAATAGAGCATCCCCAGGAGCTTATAAATAAGGCTCAGTACGGCTCGTTTTATAATCATACAGCTCTTGGTGCGGCGGACTATAAATTCGGGGACGATTGCTACACCTTCTGTATGTGCCCCGGAGGCTATGTTGTGGCAGCTGCAAGTGAAGAGGGCGGAATTGTCACCAACGGTATGAGTTATTCTGACAGGGCAGGGGAAAACGCCAACAGTGCACTTCTTGTAAATGTAAACGAAAAGGACTTCGGGACTAATCTTTTTGCGGGAGTGGAATTTCAGCGGAAGATTGAAAGAGCGGCCTACGAAATAAGCAAAAGCTATATGGCTCCCTGCCAGAAGCTTTCGGACTTTTTTGCTGATACTGAAACAAAATCATTCGGCAGCGTCAACCCCACATATAAACCGGGTGTTGTGCCGTCGGACATAAGAAAAATCCTTCCCGAAAGAATATGTGACAACTTAAAAAGCGGCATACTTAATATCGATAAAAAGCTTAAAGGCTTTGCTACGGGTGATGCACTCCTAACGGCACCTGAGACAAGAAGCTCGTCTCCCGTGAGAATTTTAAGGGATGATACCCTTCAGGCGATAGGTATTGAAGGCTTGTACCCATCGGGCGAAGGGGCAGGCTATGCCGGAGGCATAATGTCCGCCGCGGCAGACGGCATACGCTGTGCGGTAAAGGTAATTGAAAAGATAAACGGATAAAGAAAAACAGACTTCAATCTGAAGTCTGTTTTTTTCTCGTTTTCGGCGGTTTTATTTCGCTTGGGGAATAGCCGTAGTGCTGCTTGAATGCCTTTGAAAAAGTAACAAAATCGTTGTATCCCACTTTTTCCGCAGTTTCGGCAACACTCAGTCCGTTTTTAAGAAGGTAAACTGCGGTGGTAAGCCTTTTTTTTATTAAATATTCCTGAAGAGTAAGACCTGTTACTTTCTTGAAGCACCGTGATAAATATCTTATGCTGAGGCGCATAAATTTTGCAACCTCATCGCAGTTTATATTCTTTCCGAAATGATGATTTATATACATTATTGCGGCATTTACGTGAAGCGTCTGAAGGTCCGGCTTTTCATCGGCGCCCAGGCGAAAAATTGCACACAGCTTATGAAGTACACTTGCAAGGTAAAATGCGTGCATATCATCCTTATGGCATATTTCGATTATTTCGTCGAAAATTTCGGAAGGGTAGGAAAAAATTCTCGGAAGATGGGAAAACAGATGAGCAAAGTCACCGGTAAAATTAATAAAGGCAAAATACCAGGGATCTTTCTTGTCGGGCTCATAGTAAATATATTCGTTTGACTTTACGATAAAACCTTC
>JAZSAR010000089.1:0-6051 GCA_045601965.1 Clostridia bacterium | reverse complement strand
TAAGGAGGATTTGCTTCAGGAAGGCTTAATCGGTCTTTTTAAGGCAACCAGGGACTATAATGCGGAGCTTTCCGTTCCCTTCAGGAGCTTTGCCGAAACCTGCATCAGCCGTCAGCTTGCAACAGCAATCAAAGCGGCAACCAGGCTTAAGCACAGCCCGCTTAATAACTCCGTTTCCTTAAACCGCCCGGTTTTTAACGAGGAAGAAGACTCGGAGCTTTTAGATATGATTTCAAGAGACTCTCTCCCAAATCCGGAGGATATCGTCATAAATAAAGAGCGGTACAACACTATAGGCGAAAAGATAAGAGTTCATTTAAGCAAGTTTGAGCTTAAAGTTTTGGAATATTATCTTGATGGTCGCAGCTATCAGGAAATCGCATCAATACTGGATAAACCGCAGAAAGCCATAGACAATGCTCTGCAGCGAATCCGTCATAAGGTCGAAGCAATTTCCGAGGATAAGCATTAAATTCGTTATCTGCCCTTACCGTAAAGCGGCTTTTCGGTGCAAGTCCGATAGGGGTGAATTTATACTATTTTTTTCAAAGTGAGGAGATCAAACATGTACCAGGACAAGACATTGGTATGCAAGGATTGCGGAAACGAATTCGTTTTCACAGCCGGCGAACAGGAATTTTATGCAGAAAAAGGTTTTCAGAATGAGCCCCAGCGCTGCAAGGCTTGCAGAGATGCTAAGAAGGCTTCTATGAGAGAAAACAGAGAGATGTACACAGCTGTTTGCGCAGCTTGCGGTAAGGAAGCAAAGGTTCCCTTTGTTCCGAAGAACGACAAGCCCGTATACTGCAGCGAGTGCTTCGCTAACCGTAAGGCTGAATAATTTTGCTGATTGAAAGAGCTTTGGGCAATGCCCAAAGCTCTTTTTTACTTATTTAAGGAATTCCTTGTTTACGATGCTTACCGGAGTTTCTCCGTTTATAAATCTCATTACATTGTCGGTAACTTCTTTATGGAGGTCGTCAACGCCTTCAAATGAATTCCATGCAACGTGGGGTGAAAGAACCACATTACTCATCGTAAGAAGCGGGTTATCGGATGCCACCGGCTCCTCTTCCAGAACGTCAAGAGCAGCACCGCCGATTTCACCTTCTTGCAATGCCTTTATTAATGCCTTTTCATCAACAAGACCTCCACGACCTGTGTTTACTAAAACGGCATCCTTTTTCATCATTTTAAACTCATCATCGCTGAACATATGGAAGGTGTCGTCATTCAATGGTGAGTGGAGCGAGATAAAGTCAGACGAAGCAATAAGCTCTGAAAGCTCCACCTTTTTAACGCCTGCAGATGCGGCATCCTCCTCCGTAACATAAGGATCATAAACCAAAATGTCCATTTCGAAAGCGGCGCTTCGCTCTGCAACCTTTCTTGCGATTCTGCCAAAGCCCACAAGTCCCAATGTTTTCTTGGTAAGACGGCGTACCTTTCCCGTTGCAAGGGGGCTCCATGCGCCTTCTCTTGTGCATTTGTCCGCCAAAGGAATGTGCTTACAGCAGGAGAGCATTAAAGCCATTGCATATTCCGCAACGTCATAAACTCCGTAGCAGGGTGAGTTGCACACATAAATTCCTGCTTCGCCTGCGGCCTTTAAATCCACGCTGTCATATCCTATTCCGTAGCGGATAAGCATCTTGCACTTGTCCATACTGTCAATGATTTCCTTTGTTATTGCGGCATCGTTGAACATAACAACATCCTTGCCCCTTACAAGATTCTTGAAATCCTCGGTATCCTTAAAATATGTAACGGTGAAAGTGGCACCAGCTTTTTCAAAGGTCTCCTTTTCTAAAGAATAGTCATTTCCCTGACGGTCGAACATAATAATATCCATAAAAAATCATCCTTTCAGTTTTATTGTAGCACAATATATATGGTAAAGCATTGAAAAAATTGCCTTATTTTGATAAAAAAACAAAAATATTGCCTTTTCAGTTAAACATACCCTCGGCTCCTTTAGAGGTAAACATATCGCGGAGCGCCTTTCTTATAAGAGCATTTTCTTCTGCCTTTAACCGTGGATCTTTTTTGAGCAGCGAATCCGCCGCCTTATTTGCCGTGTTCAAAATATCGGAATCGTTTGAAATATCGCCGATTTTCATTTCCGGAAGACCGTGCTGACGGGTGCCGAAAATTTCGCCGGGGCCCCTCAGCTCCAAGTCCTTCTCGGCAATTTTAAATCCGTCGGTGGTCATAGCCATTATTTCCATACGTTCCTTAGTTTCCTTGCTGTCGCTTCCCGTAAAGAGGACGCAATAGCTCTGGTCATGCCCTCTTCCCACTCTTCCTCTTAGCTGATGGAGCTGGGCAAGACCGAAACGTTCGGCGTTTTCAACCACCATAAGAGTGGCGTTTGGAACATTTACTCCGACTTCTATTACCGTGGTGGAAACCAAAATCTTGATGTCGCCCGCAAGGAATGAGGACATAATTTCATCCTTTTGGGAATTTTTCATTTTACCGTGGATAAAGCCTACACTGATTTCGGGGAACACCTCGCATTTAAGTCTTTCCGCAAACTCCACTACGGATTTAAGTTCCATAGCATCGCTTTCCTCAACCATAGGGCAAACGATATATGCCTGATTACCCGCCTTTATGTTCTTTTCAATAAAGGCGTATATGCGCTGTCGCATATCTTCGCCCACTACGTAGGTTTTTATCTGCTGACGGCCGGGCGGGAGCTCATCAATAACGGAAATGTCAAGATCGCTGTATAATATAAGTGCCAGAGTTCTCGGTATAGGTGTTGCAGTCATAACCAGAATGTGGGGGGATACACCGCTTTTTTCCGCCAGCGCAGCTCTCTGCTTAACGCCGAAGCGGTGCTGTTCGTCGGTTATTACAAGTGCCAAGTCCGAAAAAGCCACATCCTCGGAGAAAAGAGCGTGAGTTCCTACGGCGATTTTAATTTCACCGTTTTTAAGCTTTTCGATTGTTTCCCGTCTCTCCTTTGCCTTTGTACTTCCCGTAAGAAGACAGATGGGGACATTCGGGAGCATAGCTTTAAGTGACTCAAAATGCTGCCGGGCAAGGATTTCCGTAGGTGCCATCATAGCTCCCTGATGGCCGTTTTTATAAGCAAGGTATAAAGCGGCGGCACCGACGGCTGTTTTACCGCTTCCCACATCGCCCTGTACAAGGCGATTCATAGGCGTTTGCCTCGTCAAATCATCACATATTTCGCCGACAACCCTCTTTTGTGCTCCGGTAAATTCATAAGGCAGATTTTTAAGAAATGGCGATACATCAGTATCCGGAAAGGCAATTCCCGTAAGGGAATTTCTTCTGCCTGAAAGAAGGCGCATTCCTAAATTAAGAAGGAAAAACTCTTCAAACACAAGTCTCCTGCGTGCAACGGAAAAGGCGTTGGCACTTTCGGGAAAGTGTATATTGGAAATGGCATATTTAATTTCGCAAAGGGAATTTTCTTCCCTTAAGTAAGAAGGCAACGTTTCCGTAATTTCGTGAAGCGCTGCATCTAAGCACTGCTTTGCAATATTCTGCATTGTTTTCTGGGAAAGCCCGGAAGTTAAGTTATATACAGGCACAATTCTGCCAGTGGCAAGATTTTTTTCCTCTGTTTCATAAACAGGCGTCACGATTTCCTTTTTACCATAGGAAATTTTTATCTGCCCGAAAAATGTATAGGTCTTCCCGACAGTAAAGTTTTTCATAACATATTTGTTGTACCACACGGCGTTGATAAACCCGGAATCGTCCCTTAAAATAAGGGTGTATACAGCAAAATTTTTCCGTATACGGCGAACCTCGGGAGCTGAAAATACAGTTCCCCTTATGCAGACGGACTCACCGTCAGTAACCTCGGCAATTTTCCTTATTTCACTTCTGTCCTCGTTTCTGAAGGGGAAGTGATAAAGCATATCGTGAAGTGTGAAAATTCCCAGCTTTTCTAATTTTTTCGCCGTTGTCTGTCCTATGCCTTTAAGGGTGGTTATTTTGTCAGAAAGCATGATGCCCTCCTTTCAAAAAACGCAAAACGCCCTTTGCGTTTTTCGTTTTTTAGTTTCAATTATTCTGCAGAGAGAATGTAGGAATATACCGGCTGACCGCCGTTATATAAGGATACGTCGCAGTCGGGATACTTGATTTCCAGATATTCAGCTAAGCCTTCCGCCTCATCCTCAGGAAGTTCATCGCCGTAAATTACGGTGATAAGTTCAGTATCTTCTGTCACCATTTTGGAAAGTATATCCTTGGCTGTTTCCGTTACATCGCTACCTACGGAAACAATGTCCTTTTCGACCATACCTAAAATATCCCCATCGTGGATTTCCTTGTCACCGAGAACGGTGTCTCTCACCGCATGGGTAATAAGTCCCGTGGTTACATTTTTAGCAGATGAGGTCATTGAAGACGAGTTATCTTCTGCTTCTCCCTCGGGATTAAAGGAAACCATAGCGCTTATGCCCTGAGGAATAGACTTTGTGGGAATAACCAAAATATTCTTATCAGAAATCTCCGCAGCCTGCTCTGCCGCCATGATGATATTTTTGTTGTTGGGTAAAACATAAATATTTTCAGCTTCGATTGTTTCGATAGCCGATAAAATATCGTCGGTACTGGGGTTCATGGTCTGACCGCCGGAGATTACATATGCGCCCAAATCGCGGAAAAGACCTTCAACACCGGCACCTGCAGCAACGGAGAGAACCGCATTTTTGGCTTTTGATGCGCCGTTTGAAGGAGCGTGTACGGGATTTTCCGGCATCGCTTCTTCTGCCGGAGCCTTTTTTTCAGAAGGCACAGCTTCTTCCTTATTCCCCGACAGAATTTCGCTGTGCTGTTTTCTCATGTTTTCAATTTTTACGGTTGCAAGTTCACCTAATTTTACGGCATATTCCAGTACAAAGCCGGGATTGTTTGTGTGGATGTGCACTTTTATAATGTCATCATCGTCAATAACAACCATGGAATCGCCGATTTTCTCGATGGCGTTCTTCATTTTTTCCGCACTTACATTGGGAGAGGATTTTTCAACGATGAATTCTGTGCAGTATGCAAACTTTATATCCTCCGTCTTGATGGTTGCCTGAGCTGAAACCGTTGTTGCCACTTCTTCTGTTTCGGCAGACTCAATTATTTCGCCTTTGGTAAGGTAATGAAGCATACCCTCTAAAATCACCATAAGTCCCTTACCGCCGGCATCAACAACCCCTGCCTGACGAAGTGCGGGAAGCATATCTGTGGTTTTTTCAAGCATTTCGTTGCCTTTTTCAACCACATAGGTAAAGAATGGGATAAAATCTTCCTTTTCATCAAAACCTGCTGCCGCATCGGCGCAGGCACGGATAACCGTGAGGATAGTGCCTTCCGTAGGTTTCATAACAGCACGGTATGCACTGTCACAGCCTTCCTTTAGGCAGCGGGCAAACTCTGAAGGAGTAACTTCTGCCTTACCCTTTGAGCCCTGAGCGATACCGCGCATAATCTGAGAAAGTATTACGCCCGAGTTTCCTCTTGCACCGCGAAGGGTATAAGAAGATGCGCTCTGCGCTACCTTATCAAAGCTTGTGGCATCATAAGGAATATTTACTGCGGCATTTTTGAATGTTAAAGACATATTCGTACCCGTATCTCCATCGGGAACCGGGAATACGTTTAATGCATCAACCGCCGCCTTATTATTAAGTAAATTATTTGCACCGGATTTTATCATTAAGGCAAAAACCGAGGCATTAAGTTTTTTCATCACTTAGTTTTCCTCCTTAGTTGTTTGACCTTATTGACTCAACGTGTATAATAACATCTTTTACTGTAAATCCCGTCATTTTATTCACCTGATAGCGGACATTGTGAATTATACTTTCAGAAATTGCGGTTATGTTAAGTCCGTATTGTGTAATTATATGAAGATTTATTGTAAGAGCATTGTCTTCGGCAATTGAAACTTTAACACCCTTGGACGCAGTTTCTCCTTTTAATATGCTTACTACACCTTCTGCGGTGGAGCGGTGAGCCATTCCTACTACGCCGTAGCTTCCGGAAGCAACCGTTGCGGCAATACGGGAA
>JAZSAR010000088.1:0-4400 GCA_045601965.1 Clostridia bacterium | reverse complement strand
GTAAAGCTTTCCAGCGCAAGACAAATGCTTGACGAGGGAAAAAGCGTTTCCGATGTCTGCTACACTCTGGGGTATTCGGACAGCTCCCACTTTATCCGTACCTTCAAAAAAAGATTCGGTATTACTCCATGTAAATACAAGCAGTCCAAAAACACTTAAAAGCAGCACCCCCGTCTCCGCGGATAGGAAAACGGGGGTACATTTTTATAAAACAGTATGTAATTTTATGTCCTTAGGTAAATGTTTACGGGGGCTGCAGCAAAATGCATAAATATTCAGTTGTCATTCTGCAAAGCCAACGGACTACGGCGGTTTTGATTATTGCCGTTTTAACCGTTTCCTCCATAGTAGGCTCACGCCTTGGCGTACTCGATTATGAGTCCTTCTTCTATGCTCTTGAAATCTTCCTTTTTAAGGTTGGTGGCTTTAAGAATTTTGGAATTGTCAATAAAACGGTCATATAATCTGTCGTAGAGCAAAATCCACTTTTCCTTGCCCTGCTTTTCCATATCAAGAAGATAGGTCTTGGTGTCCACCCACGAAAACTGAGTTCCGAAAACCTCGGAATAAATATCCGCAATTTCGCCCCAGGTAAGGTTTTCACCGTCCGCTACCGTGTATGCCTCACCCATTACGCCTTCCTTAAACAAAAGGTGTGCAATCATTTTACCCGAATTTCCCGCCCAGGTAAGTGCCGCACGAAGATTTTTACATTCTGAGGGAAGCGTCAACGCTTCGCCCTTTTCCGCCGCCTCTATCACCTCACGGTTTGAGCGGGTTACAAGGTCAAATCTCCTTTCGGAAAAGGATATTACGGGGCGGACAACCGTCCAGTTTTTCTTTAAGGAATTATTATTTAAATATCTTTCGCACTTTGCCTTGGAAAGGGCATATTTTTCTGTCGCAAGAAATTCCGAATCCTTCGTAATATCTAAAAGCTTCGGTGCGTTTTCGGTTATGGGATGCTCCAAATCAGCATAGATGCGATAGGATGAAAGGAATATGAGGTGCTCGCACTTTTCAGTTAAAAGCTCGTGGTAGGGCGCATACGATGCCTCATCCTGATAGTGCAGAAAATTTACTATTCCGTCGTATTTTTTATCTTTAAGAAAATTTTTTAAGAATTCAAGGTCTGCCCTTTCCCTTATATACGCAAGGCTTTCGTTATCCGATTTTTTATCCTCAAGGCATATTACATCAACTTTATGCCCTAAGCTTAATAATTCTTCCGCCGTGTATGAGCCGAGCGTTCCTCCGCCACCGATTAAAAGTACCTGCTTTTTCATAATAGTCCCCCTTTTTAACTGATTATATTATGATATGCCTCCTTTTGCAAGGGAGAAAACTATCAAAAAAAGTAACTATTCTATGCTCTTAACGCTTTGCACCGTTTTGAGAACAGATAATATCCCAAACCAACCAGTGCGTCCACGGGCCAGGATATTATCCAGCCTGCATAATAGCCGTAAATTCCGAAGCAGGGAATTAAAATAAAGCTTGCAACAATTCTTGCCACACTTCCGCTCACGGTTGTTACAAAAAGCGCAGACATATAACCGATTCCCCTGAAATAGTTATGGTAGAGATTTGCCACCACATTTATGGATATAAAGGGAAGTCCCCATCTTAAAAAGTTTACTGTGTATCCTATGGCATCCGGCGATGCATCCTTAGGAAGGAACAATCCCGAAACCCCCTCGGCAAAAAAGCTTGATATAAGAATCAAGGGAATAACAAATATAAAGGACTGCAAAACCGCAACCTTTATGCCCTTTTTTATTCCTTCGTAATTTTTTGCTCCGAAGCATTGAGCCGTATATGTAGCAAGAGTTTTTGAGGAATTCTGATAAATTACCGCATTGATATCATACACTCTTAAAGAAACAATATAGCTTGCCGCAGCGGCAGTCCCGATGTTATTTACCATGGGCGAAAGTACAATTCCCGCAAAGTATATTGATGCCTGCTGAAGGCAGGAAAAAGCGGAATATCTTACCGATGCAAGAAGCCCCTCGCTTCTTTTTTCAATTTTCATTTGGTTGACACCCAGCTTTTTGAAACAGGAAGCTATTTTAAGGATATACAAAACTCCCACGATGCTGTAGGATATGACATTTGCAAGGGCAAGGGCGGATGCGTTCATATTGAAAAACACAATAAAGGCAGAGCCGAGACCGATATTAAGCAGCGTTGAAAGAATTGACATATATAAAGGATATGCACTGTCTCCCATAGCAACTATTATCTGAACGGCGTTTATGCTGAAAAGCACAGCAACTTTACCTGCCATTGAAATGGTGAAATAGCTTAAGCACTCGGAAAGAACGGCTTCATCAACTTTGAAAAAGTCCATAACCGCACTGCGGAATATTATAAAAAACACGGAGATAACAGCGATGATTCCCGAAAGCATCAGGGAATTGTTTACGATGACACATTTCATCCGGTAATATTCCTTTGCACCGAAAAGATGGGCTATATAAACGCCTACACCCACGCCGTAGCCCCAGAAAACAGAATTGATAAAGGTATCAACGGGTGTAATCGCACCTATTGCACTTAATGCTCCCTCTCCTAAAAGCTTTCCCGCTATAATTGTATTTACCACATTGTAGCATTGGGAAAGTATTCCCGAAAGTACCATCGGAATTGCAAATATCAGAAATGTTTTATAAATATTTCCTTTTGTTAAGTCTTTCATACTATCCCTCTTGACATTAATTAATCGCTCTTGTATAATTATAGTAAATTATCAAAATTTATCAAGATATGTTCATTATATTGACAATTTATCATTTTTTATCAAAAGAGGTGTGCTATGTCAGAAAAAAGAATTGATACAATCCTCAGGATAATAAAGGAGCAGGGGTATGTGACGGTTAAATACTTATGCGATGAGCTTCATTACAGCACCGCCACCATAAACCGCGACCTTAACGATTTGCAGAAGAAAAAGCTCATCACCCGTCACTACGGCGGAGCGGAGCTTGTAAAGAGCAAGGGCACGCCCCTTGTTTTCCGCTATCATAAGATGCGTCCCGTAAAGAGGCTTCTTGCAAAGAAGGCATCCGAACTTGTCAAAGAAGGAATGACCGTTTTTATCGACGGCTCCACCACGGCGCAGTATATGGGGCAGTATATAAAAGACTTAAAGGGTCTTAAAGTAATAACAAACAACCTGAACCTTATTTCCTATTTAAGCGAATATGGCGTAAAATGCGTATGCCTCGGAGGTGAAATAATCGAAGCCCCTTACATAACAGGCGGAATTGATGCCGCATTTCAGGCAAAAAGCTATCACGCAGACTTTGCCTTTCTTTCAACCGGAGGAATTTCATCAGACGGAAAAATTTACGACAGCGGTTACCTTGAGCTTCACAGAGCTATGATTGAAAACTCGGAAAAGAGCGTTTTTCTGACGGACCACAAAAAGCTTGATGTTGCGGGAACCAGAATCCTTTCGGACCTTTCGGAGATTTATGCCCTCATCACCGACCTTAAATTCAGCGATGATGTAAAAGGAAAATACAAAACTACCGTTTTTATGGAAATCGAAACCCCGAAAACACAAACGGACTGAACAAAATCGTTCAGTCCGTTTTTATCGCTCTTTGTCATTCTGACGATGGCGGAAGAATCTCTTTATATGCCGTAGCGCTTTGCCGCTTCGTCCGTAAGTTCATCTTTTCCGCACTCGGAAAGCCATTGATTTACAGCCCTTCTTATGTCGGTTTTTTCATATCTTCCGCTTGCTTCAAGTCCCGTTTCTTTTTTGAAAAGCTCAAAATCCTCCGGTACATAGCTTTTATCCCCGAAGCGGTTTAAAAGATTTTCAGACTCGGTGTAATATACATTTTCGTCAATTAAAAGCTGGCTTTCCGGCTCTTTTAATATAAAGGAGAAAATTGCGGCGCCGACCTTGGCATTATGGAATATGTTACGCTTTATTTCAAGGCCTGCGTCCTTTTCCTCCGTCTTTTTAGCCATACGCCATAAGAATATATGATGCCCCATTGGGAAGGGCCAAATCTCCGACATTCTCGGTGCTTCCTCGCCCTGGGGCGAAAAGCCGCCCCCTGCATTTATGCAGATGTTGTCGTTGAATTTTGCACGGATGGGAATAAAATCCCTTACCTCATATGCCGCCATTCCGTAATTCATAAAAAGGTTGTGGCAGTAAGTAACATCCGTTGCGGGAGTTGTGCCCGCAAAGCCCTGATGGGTTATGCAGGAGTCATAAATGTTATTGAAAAGACAGTCTTTAACCGTAATTTTTCCCATATGCTGCCAGGCTTCAACACCGTTACCAAGCCTTATTCTCTGAGCACGGCTGAAAACCGCACCGCCAAGAAAGTGAAATTCGCATCTTTCCACCGTAAGCTCGTGATCGCCCTTTATGC
>JAZSAR010000087.1:0-16875 GCA_045601965.1 Clostridia bacterium | reverse complement strand
TATACGTGCATGGAGAGTTTTATAAGTTTCTCCGACCTCCAATGATAGCTCTGTAAAATTAAGTTTGAAATCTTTAATGGCAGTAGTGTCAATCATAACCACATCACCACACTCTACATAAGTCGGATATTTATCAAACTCTCTGTAGGAAGATGCTTCTTCATTCCAAGATATAATTGTTATATAATAACCCTTCCATTCAAAAGATTGACAATTGGATAATCCTAATATATCGTGGATATCACCTGTTCTTCTAAAATCAATATTCAAAATTTCGGATAATTCTTCTATGGTGTACTTGTTATCTTCTAACCCTGATATAAGCTGTCCGGCAGTTGTGTATTCACCTTTCTCGATAACATCATAATTAATTTTAAGTTCTTTTTCTTCGTTAGCAGGATTTATCGGCAATTCATTAAAGGCATTATATATTCTTAGCGCAAGAAGTATTGCCTGTTCTTTTGTTGCCGTATCAAAGGGAGCAAAACGACTGCTGTCCACGCCTTTGATAATTCCGTGCTTACTCATATAGTATACCGCTTCTTTCGCATAATCCGGGATCAAATAATCATCACTGAACTTATTTGCACCGGTTATATCAAGAGGAAAATCAGAATCATTCTGCAGATTCCAATCTTCAAATTTATTGAGCTTAACTACCCTGCACATCATAACGGCAAGCTGCTCTCTCGTAATGTTCAAGTCAGGAGAAAATACAACACTGCCGCCTTGCTGACTTATCCCCATAGTTATCCCGGAGCTATATGCGCTGCTGATATAATTTTTATAAGCATTACCGCCAATGTCGCTGATATCTTCTCCGTATCCGGTCAATACTTCACCCGATACCGCCTCGGACAATTGTACGGCAATTGCTGTAAATTCTGCCCTTGTTATATTTTCGGTCAAGTTATCATTAAGCATTTCCGGCGGGATAAGATTTAATTTTTCAGCCTCGTCAACTTCCGCCTTAGCCCAATCTGAAACCTTCCTACCTCCACTCATTTCTGCTTTGGCTTCATACTTATCAAGCAGAATTTTCATTACTTCGCTTCGTGCGCGTAACCGCTGCTTCTCTTCATCGTAAAATTCAACACTTGCCACGGGTAAATCCACCGGAGAATATGTGTTAAAGAAATTTTCATCGAAGCCTTCTTTGGTATAGCCGAATCCTTCTTCATCATACCAGATTGCCGCAAAGCTTGCTTCGTCCTCCAAAATTTCAGACATAACGAGATAATCTTCGCGACCTTCGT
Source organism: Clostridia bacterium (assembly GCA_045601965.1). Classification (GTDB taxonomy): domain Bacteria; phylum Bacillota; class Clostridia; order CAKSNL01; family HGM11501; genus HGM11501. The sequence continues at coordinate 15,619 of JAZSAR010000087.1, read as the reverse complement.
ATTGCACAGTAGTACAAAATCCTTCTGTTTCTGATGCAATTTCATCAGGGAGAAACGGCATTATAATCATAGTCGAATACTGTCCATGTTCCCAAGGAGAATCTTCCACAATTTCTCCGTTTATTATAGAAAAGGCATTTTCTATATCATGCGAGTACTCCTTATATGCCGGATTATCATAGCCCTCCTGACCTAAATATATCTGATTACCTTCTTCGTCAAAATGAGAAACCGATGTACTGAATGCCAATAATTCCGGAATATCATCTCTGTTAAGGTCAAGTAATATAAGACCGCTTATTGCATCATTCAATTTGTGTTCATAATCACCGTCCGCATCTTTTGCGAAATTCATATAAATTTCTTTGTAATCCGCCGTATTTTCAGCATAACTGAAAAACATAAATAAATTAACACTAAGGCATATTACAAGAAATATGCAAAATAGTTTTTTCATTTTCATTCACCCTTAACTTTATTTAATTAATCCGGATAATCAGGATTCATAAATCCATGTACATAATAGCTTGAATCTTTAGCCCTTACCCATTTGCCTTTTTCATCCGAATATTTATAATCCACCCATCTTACTTTTCTAAATTTACTAGCCAATTCTCCAGTATGTTTGCCGCTAATTATTCTACCATCATCCACCCCTAAAATATTACCATTTTCATCGTATGCATTACCAGTATTACCTTCTATTGCAACAAATGTTTTATTATCTTTATCTACCGATATAACCAGCCCTGTATGATCCGGTATATCCGTCTTTTTATCAGTTTCTACCGCAATAAAATCTCCCGGTTCAGGAATATAATCCAATTTTTTTGTGTTGGCAGTTACACTATACCCCTTAATGCCACCCTCCTCAGAATATAACTCACCCTCCGTATTCATTGCATAATTAGTCCAGCTTGTGAACGAATGATATCTGCCCTGTTTATCATAAATTGCTATCAATCGCCCTGTTCCGCAATGGTAGGGAACCAACGCTTCCGCTTCTTCAACACTTAGCCCATATCTCAGCAAAGCTTCTCCGGCAACCCAAGTGGCAAAAAGAACACACCATTGTGTATCTATTTTCGCATCCCATATATTAGGATAAGTCACGCTTCCATTTTTTGTTTCAACATAATACGGGCTGCGTAAATAATATCCCGATGTTCTTTTAAGCTGTTCGTTAGCCAACTTCTCTAATACTTCCGCAAACGAAGGCTTTTCAGGCTCCTTTTCAGGCATGTCTGTTGCACTCAATTTATCAGTTACTTTTTGCAGATTGCTTTCTAAGGTGCTGTTTCGCTTTATCTGATTTTTATAATCAATATCACAAGCAAAAATATTTGCCAGACACTCTATACCTATGAGCGGAACATTTCCATGCTTTGTCATAAAAATTTTGCCAGACAAAAGTTTATTATATCCGATATACTCTTCAGGCAGCTTAAACTCTCTTCCGTCCTGTGTAAATCTATATATATCAAATTGATATACGTTATCATCTGCCTTATTTCTCATATCATAAACTGCATAAAGAGATCCAACACCAGGGCAATACCATTCCAATCTTCCGTATAAGGGATTATTGTCATAAGATATATATTCATATCCGTTAATCACTTTCCAGGAATCTTTCAAAACAGCATAATCTCCTGTTAAATATTCTTTTGTTACTATTTCATACGAAGCTTTTAAGCCCCTTGAATATGTGTATGTTTCCCCATCGAATACCATTACCGGCTGGACAGAAACAGTATCATCTGCTATAAGATGTCTGCTCCAGGTTCTTTCATTCCACTTCTTGCTAAAGTTATTGTCGCCCGCATCAGGGGTGTTCAGCCACCTTGCATGTTTTCCATTTCCGCCGTTATACATACCGTATGCTGTTTTTGCCCTTGCTTCTTCGACAGAATAACCCCTTTCTACAGCCTTATCAACTGTGTCCATGTATGGTTCCATGGTCATGCAGGAATAATATGCGGTTGCATATTTATCAATACCTATATTTGCATTTTCATGCCAGTTTAAGTCTTTATACTGAGAGCCATGCAACTGACACAATCCATAATCATTTGTCTCTTCGTTAACAGATACATTGCCATTGCTTTCATAATGTATGCCATCATTTTCAGTCCATATCATAACCATAATAGCGTTAAGAACCTCGGGAGTTCTTATATATATTTCTCTGTCCTTTATTCTGTTATATGTGTAATTATAAATTTGCTGGACTGTAGGGTTTTTATATGCGTTACCAAAATCTCCGGTAACCTTGTATTCTGCATTTCCGGCATCAATGGTAATCTCTACTTTTACCTCTTTATCCGGCGTCTTGTCCTTTCCGCTATTAAGCAGAACATTGTATACCATTTGTGAAACATCGGCTCTTGTTGCATTGTCGGCATAATAGCTATCTCCTTTGAGCTGAGATGTTTCCTTGTTGCTTCCTTCAAAAAACTCGTTATAGAATGCAACTGCAACATATCCCGAAGGCCAGCCTCCCCACATATCAACCTTGCCTGTAAACTTTTTAATTCCGACAAGAATTTTCGAAATCTGTGCATACGTAACATTATTATTCGGTGCAAAATCTTCATTGCTTACGCCTGAGATAAGCTGGTGAGAAGATGCAATGCTTATATAGTCCTTCGCCCAGTGGTTATTTGTGTCTCTGAAGTTTTTAGCTCCGCCTTTATTTTTGAGTGCGAAAGCTTCACATATAATTTTCACAAACTCAGCTCTGGTGATTGAATCTTCAGGTCTGAAATATCCTGTTCCGTCGCCTTTCAACACGCCTTTATCTGTGAGATACATTATAGCCTCATAATTATCGTGTGTTTCCGGAACATCTCTGTATCCTTCTTCCGCAACGCCATTCATATTAATGTAAATTGCATCAGTGCCGACTTCTTTACTGCCGCATTCTGTGCTTAAAGAAATTTTGTAGCGTTTTTCAGGCGTAAGAGTACCTGCCTTTATAAGATATGTTGTATCTTCTACATATTTATTCTTTACAACAAAGCTTCCTGTCACAGTATCTTCAACAGTGAGATAATACTCCGCATCATAATCTGTCTTTTCCCACTCTACCTCTATAGCCTTTGCAGAATCAAGCCATTCGCCGTCATGGGGATCAGTTATTCTTGCAGGACTTTTTTCTTCATCTTCAGTCTCAAATATTACGTAATTCCCTTTTCCTTGAGCCTCGTTATCCTCATATGTTCCTATCCATAATTTATACGTTGCGCCGCTTTCCAATGTATTTGCAGATATTGTATAACTTGCGTTGCTTATATCCTTATTCCGGAACACATATGCATTTTTATCCGTATTCAATAGCGTAATCTTATACTCAAGACCTGAAGTCATTTTTCCGAACTTAAGCGTAAGTTTATCGGACGCATCAACATAATCTCCGTCTTCGGGCGATATTATCGTTGCCTCTTCAACTTTCATTTCAGCCTTTGTGGTTATATAAATTTCGTCCCCGCCAACTAAGCTTCCGCCGTTATATGTTCTTAATCCGATACTGTATTCGCTGCCTGCTTCAAGCGTATCCGCAGGAATTGTATATGTACCTGTTATAGACTTATTGCTTATAACCTCATCGCCGTCATCTTCATTTGTTACCGTAAGCTTATAGCTGAGAGCAGATATAATGTTACTGAACTTGAGGGTGATTTTATCCGATGCATCAACCTCCGCACCATCCTTCGGTGCAGTTATTGTTGCTTTTTCATAATCTACCTCTTCTTCAGATGTGGTTATAATAACTTTATCCTCGCCAATTAAGCTGTCTCCGTTATACGTTCTTAATTCGATGCTGTATTCGTCGCCTGAAGCAAGTGTATCTGCAGAAATTGTATAGCTTGTTCCGGTTACGGTTTCAAATCTGTCTGTAATTACAGCTCCGCTCTTTGTCTGAAGTATAGCAATCTTATATTCCAATTCCGATACAACATTATTGAATTTGACCGTGATTTTCTCCGATGCATCAACCTCCGCTCCATCCTTCGGTGCAGTTATTGTTGCTTTTTCATAGTCCATTTCTTCTGTATCGGCAACGCTAAAATATACTTCGTCTTCTCCGAGTAATTTTCCTTCTACCGATGCACGCTTTTTAGTTCCGAGCCACGCTCTGTAATTGTGTCCCGCAATAAGCTCATTTTTATCTATCACGCAATATGCAGTATGATGATTTTTATTATCAAAAATCTTTTCTCCTGTTGTTTCATCATTGATTGAAATCCACCAACTAAGCTCAGAATCGTTTTCCCAGGTTATTTTAAGATTTTCACTATTGCTGACAGTACTCTCGTTTTTCGGAGAAGTAATAATTGATGGTTCATAGTCGGCAACGGTATCATCCATTCCGTTCATTCTTATAACAATGCTATCTTCACCGATTTTTGTTTTGCCGTTATAAGTAATCAATGTGACAGTATAGGCTTCTTCATAGTCAAGTACATCTTCATTAAGTACATATTTCGTGCCGTCTACTTTTTCTTCGTCCACAATTACAGCTTTATTTTTATTGTTTACGATTTTCAGTTTCAGCACTGTATCAGAATCATTTCCGGAAAATTTGAATGTTATCTTTTCTGCCGGATCGAGCCAGGTTTCGTCTGATGGTGAAATTATGGTTGATTTTTCGTATACCTTAGCTTCAGCTTCGGTTGTTATAAAAATAGCATCCCCCTCTCCTAAAGCTCTGCCGTCATAATATGTTCCAATCCAGATTTTATATTCCGTGTTGGGTTTCATAGTATTTGCCGCAATTGTGTAGCTGCTGCCGCTTATACTTTTATTACGAAATATTGCTTGTCCGGTCTCGTTATTGAGCAAAGTTATTTTATAATCAAATTCAGACATCACGTTCTTGAACTTTACTGTAACCTTTGATGTTGCATCTATCTTTGCATTGTTCGAAGGATAGGATATCTCAGCTTCTTTTCCGCCGGTGGCACTTATTAAATCGTCTGTATTTAAATATATAACACTTCCATATCCGCGGGATTCTTCCCCATCAAACGTTCCAACCCATATCTTATAACACTGTTCATAGTCAAGTGTTCCGGCTTTTATTGTATAAGAAGTTCCTGTTACAACTTTATTCCTTACGAATTCTTCCTTCGTCACATTATCTATTATCGTAATCTTATACGTTGCATTCCCTGATGCTTTTGTCCACTTTATTACTATATTCTCGGTAGGATTCACCCACTCGTAGTCATAATGTGAAGTAATTTGGGCCTCATCTGCCGCAAATGCAGTAAGCGGAAAAGTCATTCCCGTAAGCATGCACACCAAAAGTATTAAGCTTATAATTTTTCTCATTAAAAACCTCTCCTTTTACTTATTTTTGATACCAGCTAAAGTTTCTGTCGCTTTTTTCAAGATAGCCGCCGCTTACCAAAAAAGCGGGCTTAAATATAACATTATAACATCTTGATGCCATAAGTATTGCCTGCTCCCTTGTAGCCACTCCAAGTCCGTTATTCATATCCTTGGGCGCAAAATGCATATAGTCTATTCCGCTTACAATACCTCCCTGTTTAAGGAAATATACCGCTGGAATTGCATATTCCGATATATCACTGTGATCCACGTACAGTTCATTTAATGAATATTCCACCGGATATTCGCCGTCTGTTTCAATACTCCATCCGCTCCATAAATACCGCTTGAATACTCTGAGAAGCATTGCCGCCAACTGTTCCCTACTTATACGCTGGTCAGGCATAAACAAGGTATCCGTAACTCCCTTGATAATTCCAATACTATACGCCTTTTTAACAGCAATATCCGACCAATGCACATCACTGAACGGACATTCTCCGTAAACTATTTCTTCATTCGTAACTTTCTCGTACAGCCTCACAGCTAAAGCTGCAAATTCTGCTCTCGTTATATCTTCAGTTAAGTCTTTGTAAAGCAGCTCATCAGGAATTAACTTCGCTTTGTAAGCCTTTTCCATTTCCTCTGCCGCCCATTCAGATATACCGGTAAATATACCATCTAATTCTGATGTCTTTTCTTCACTCTCTTCTGCTGAAGTTTCACCGGACATCTCTTCATTTGTTAAAGCGTCATCCTCTACTATTGTATTAATGTAAACTGTATCTCCCTGTCCCAAGAGATTTGAACCTTCATAAGTTCCAACCCATATTTTGTAGCGCTGTCCGTATTCCAATATTCCTCTGTTTATAGCATACGCATCTCCGTCGATACGATGATTTTTTATCACAAATTCATGCGTTTCAACATTAACTACACTAATTACATAACTTACATCATCCGAAGGCTCCGGCATCATAATAGTCATAACCCCGGCAGGATCAATCCACTCTCCATCATAAGGTAGAATAATTTCAGCCTCATCTGCCGCAAATGTAGTAAGCGGAAAAGTCATTCCCGTAAGCATGCACACCAAAAGTATTAAACTTATAATTTTTCTCATTAAAAACCTCTCCTTTTTATTAATCGCAATAACTTATTCTTGCTTTTGCATTATATCACAATTACTTCTATTAGTCAACATTCAATTCCGACAGTGTCTTAATTATTCATTGACTGTCGTTGTATAATAAAAAGATGAAAGGCTGTGATTTAATGAAAAATCATTTCGATTACGCTGCACTCGGAATGAGAATCCGCAAGATTCGAAAGCAACAGCATATGACACAGGAAAAATTGGCCGAAGAATGTAACTTGTCAACAGCTCATATCGGGCATATAGAGCGAGGAACAAGAGCTCTTTCCATCGAATCTCTTATAACAATATCCGAGGTTTTATCTGTAAGCACAGATTATTTATTGTTGGATATCTCACCATCTCCTGAGAAAAGCTTTATCTCGCTCCTCAATTCTATGGACTCTGCCCCTGAAGATAAGCGGAACAAACTCTATGCGGTAGTAAAAATTCTCACCGAGCACCTTGAGGAATTATAAAAAAAACAGATGAACCAGAGGTTCATCTGTTTTTTATTAAAGCGCTTTATCGCTGTCAGGTCTTCTGTTCAAGGCAATTTCAAGGTTTCCGTTTTTGGTCCGGAGGTCATCAATAAATGCTTTGCTTTCCTTCATATCTTTCATTACAACGCTGTATGTAAGGCGATATAAGCTTCCCATATCGGTTGTTTTTGTTCCGATAATTTCATATGACTTAAGGTACTTTTTGAATATTTCATCGAAAGCTCCTTCATATTCAAGGTTTTCGGGAATTGTAATTTTAAGAATCTTTTCTGCATCTCTCGCTCCGCCAAAGTCAATCTTTACATATAAAATTTCGATAAGACAGGTAACTACAGCCAATACAGCTGCTATAAATATAAATCCGGCACCGGAGGCAAGACCAACCGCCATGGAAAGGAATATTGTGCAGATGTCCTTAGCCGAGCCCTGAACACTTCTGAATCTTACAAGGCTGAAAGCACCGGCAACAGCAACACCGGTTCCGATATTACCGTTTACTACCATGATTATAGACTGAACAATAAAAGGCAAAAGTGCCGTTGTCATAATAAATCCCTTTGAATAAGAAGGATTTTTATACATATGGGCAAGTGCGATTATCACACCGAGTACCAATGATATAATGCTGCAGATTATAAATTCGCTCATGCTTACGGAAGATGCAAATTCATCCATAATAATACTGTTTATCCAATTCATAGTTATATCCCCTTTTCTTTTAATATCATCTCTTAAAGCAGAGTAATATCCGTATTAAATAATGTGCTGTAGCTTTTATTTTTTCTTACCGCTTTCTTATAAGCCTCAAAAATGCGGCTTTTTCTCGTTGTGAGATTATGCATATCGCTGCCCACAACAACCGTTTTTCCCGTTTTAACCAGTTTTTTTATAAGCTTTTTTCTGTGCCATCCGAAAAAGGCATCGGCATTTACCTGATATACTACGCCTTCAAGCATAAGTGCTTTTTCAATATTTCTCCCATACGACATGTATCTTTCAATATGGGCAAGTATCGGAGTTATTCCTTTTTCCTTAAGGACTTCTATTCTGCCCAAGGCAAGGCTGTCCCAATGGCGCATCGGCATTTCAATAAGCATCGCCTTCGTTCCCTCTATACAAAGTTTTTCATAAGAGGAAAAAACCGTTATGTCTTTATCAAGATAAACCTCAAAGCCCTTTTTTATTTCCGGAATTACTGCGTTCTGATTTTTACATTCCGCAATCAGCAGCTCATAAGATTTATCGCGTGCCTCAACGGCACAGTTCAACTCTTCTTCAGAATAGACCTTGCAATGCGGAGTGGCTATTACCGCATCGCATCCTTGTTTTTTTGCGTCTTCAAGCATCAAAAGAGCCGTTTTCACATCCTTCGCCCCGTCATCAAGCGCAGGAAGGCAATGGGAATGCATATCTATCATATTTACTCCCTGTCGCGAATGCTGACCGTAGCACAATACACCTTTTCAGCACCCGCCCGTTTTAATATTTTTGCACATTCACCCATTGTTGCACCCGTTGTAAAAACATCGTCAACAATTAAAATGTTTTTGCCTTTCACATCGCCTCTGACACCGAAAGCTCCCCGTACATTCAAAACACGTTCTTTTTCGGTAAGCTCTTTTTGCTTTTTGGTTTCCCTGAGCTTTATAAGCAAATCATCATGCCTGATTTTGAGAAGTTTCGCAAGCTCTTTTGAAAGAAAATATGTTATATGTATCTTTGCCGCACGTTCATCTTTTTCCGTCATCGGAATAAAGCTCACGGCGTCAATTGCCATATTTTCTTGCGCTATACGGCTTGCCAGCATGAGTGCCAGATCTTTTATAACCGGTGCGCTCTTATACTTCATATTAATTACAGCTTTTCTTCCGAGTCCCGAATGCTCCATAAGCGGAATATTCCTTTCAAAAGAAAAGCCTCTGTCCCTGCATCTTGCGCATACGGAAGACGGAAACTCAGCAGAAAGCGTAATCCCGCATTTTTCGCAGGTTATGCCCTCTATAAAAGGAATTTCAGGCATACAGGACGGGCAGAACACCGACCTCTTATCCATAATTTTAAGGCAGGACGCGCACTTAGGAGGAAAGAGCAGATTTTTAATAAAAACCAAAACATTCATGCATTTTTCTCCTCCCATACCATCTTGTATTTTACCACATCTTTCACTTTATGTCAATCAAAAGAATTATTATTGAAAGAAAATCCGCCTTTTTATATAAAAGGCGGATTTCAGTCTTCGTCTACATCTTTTCAAATACAAACATTACCGAGTTAAAATCCCTTGAGGGAGCATAGGCTATACCCACAGTTTCAAGAAATTCTCCCCTGTAGACCTTCCCCGTTGTTCTTTCCCTGTACTCAGCATCGGGAACGAGATTTTTAAGCTTTATAAATTCATTTGGTGCAGAAGGAATGCCAAGCTTATTGGCAACCATAACCGCCGCAAAATCCTTCTCTTCGGACAAAAATTCCCAGGCTGCGATATTTCCGTCAAAGAGGCTCTTTAAGCGATAAAGAGCGGCATCCGTTATCTTCGTTCCGAAACTCTTATAGGTTGCAACCTGATTTCTTATTACATTAAGCTCGTCTTCCGAAAGCTTTGTTAAGTCAAGCTCATAGCCGAATTGCCCCGTCATTGCCACGTTACCTCTTGTATGAAGAGGCGTAGTTCTTCCCACCTGATGGTTAGGAACGGCAGAAACGTGAGCGCCCGCAGTTGATATGGGATAAACCAAAGCAGTTCCTTCCTGAATATAAAGCCTTTCAATGGCGTCGGAATCGTCACTTGCCCAAATTTGCGGGAAGTAGTAAAGCATACCGGGATCGAATCTTCCTCCACCGCCTGCACAGCCTTCAAAAAGTACATCGGGGAAGCGACTTGTAAGAGCCTCAAGCACGCGGTATAAGCCAAGCATATATCTGTGAGGAAGCTCCCTTTGTCTATCGGCAGAGAGCACCTCGTTTCCGATTTCAGACATATTTCTGTTCATATCCCATTTAACATAGCTTATGGATGCTGAAGACAAAACCTTTGCCACAGCATCAATTATATAATCGCAGACCTCATCCCTTGAAAAGTCAAGTATAAGCTGCTGCCTTCCAAGACCTCTTCCTCTTCCCTTAATATGTATGCACCAGTCGGGATGCGCCCTGTAAAGGTCGGAGTCGGGCGAAATCATTTCAGGCTCAAACCATAGGCCGAATTTTAATCCTATGTCGTTGATTTTCTTGGCTAAACCGTCTATTCCCGAGGGAAGCTTATCCTTGTATACCACCCAGTCGCCAAGGGAACAGTTATCGGAATCTCTTTTTCCGAACCATCCGTCATCAAGCACCAAAAGCTCAATTCCCACATCCTTTGCCTTTTCGGCGATGGCAAGTATTTTTTCTTCATTACAGGTAAAGTAAACAGCTTCCCATACGTTTATAAGCACCGGGCGTACCGAATCTCGGTATTTACCGCGGCAAAGGCGGGTTCTGTACATTTTGTGGTAGTTTCTTGACATTTCGCCGATGCCTGCGGATGAATAAACCATTATAGCTTCGGGAGAGTAAAAGGTTTCGCCGGGAGCAAGAAGCCAGGAAAAATCAAAGGAATTTATTCCCATTAAAACCCTTGTTGCGTTGTTATATTCAACCTCGGCTGTAGCCTCAAAGTTTCCGCTGTAAACAAGGGAAAAGCCGTATGCCTCGCCGTAGTCTTCCGTTACATCAAGCCCCGACAGCATAATAAAGGGATTATGTCGGTGTCCCGATGCTCCGCGCTTTGAATCAACACCCTGAACACCCTTATGAAGCGGTACTCTTTCTATATGACGTTCCCTCGCCCATGAGCCGTTTAACGTGGTCATATTGTACTTATCATTGTTAAAGTCAATTGCTGTGCTCATAACCTTTTTAAGCTTGATGTCACAATCGGAATTGTTTATGACAGTAACACGGCGGCTTATGGCATCAAATTCGGGAAGCACTGTATATGTAAGCATAACCGTGAGCTTTTTAACCTCATCGTAAAGTTCTATCTCTACGCTCTCTGCCTTATCTCCCTCCTCGGCGTAAACCGCAGGAAGACCTTTAATACTCTCTTTCCCCTTATAAATTCTGTAGCCTTTATACAAAAGCTTTGTGTAGCTTGTGCCGTCAGAGTATTCTGCGTGGAAGGCAGGCTCTCTTAAATCCGAGCCGTAGGTGGCATACTCCTGCGGAAGAGTGTCAAGACAGATGTTACCAAGACCCTCGTTTCCGTAATCCAAAGGAGAAATGCTTCCGCCACGGTTAACGGAAAAGCCCAGCATATCGGATATGTTTACTGTATAATCAAGCTTTTTGCCGTAGTGGATATGCACCAGATATTTATCGTATACCACGCCCATTATGTAGCTTGAATTTTCGGTTTGCAGATTAAATATTTTATTTACTTCATCATAAATAATTGCCATAAAAAACGCCTCCTTTATTTGTATTATAAAGCCATGGAATTATAAATTCCATGGCAATATGTCGCTTATATATGTCATTTTGTCGCTTTTTGTTATTCGTAAATGCGAGGCACTCTCTTTCCTATATCGCATACAACCTCATAATTTATTGTGCCTGTAAGGCGGGCAATTTCGTCTGCGGTGATTTCCTCAAATCCGCTTTTTCCGATTAAGATAACCTCATCGTCAACTTCTGCATCAACCTTTGACGCATCAACCATAAACTGATCCATACACACTCTTCCGAGGATTTTACAGCTTACGCCTTTTATCAGCACTCTGCCCTTGTTTGAAAGAAGTCTGGGATAACCGTCGGCATAGCCGCAGGATACTGTTGCGACGCGGATTCTTTCTTCTGCAACATAGGTATGGCCATAGCTTATGCCCTCGCCCTTTTCAACATATCTCACCGAAGAAACTCTGCTCTTCCATGTGAGTGCAGGGATAAGACGGAGTGCAGCTTTATTCACCTCATCTGATGGATAAAGCCCGTATAAAACGATACCCGCCCTTACGAAGTCGCCGTATTTTTCATCCTGCTCCATAATGCCTGCGCTGTTGGCAATGTGGAATTTTATGTCGGGAAGCTCCCTTTTAAGCTTTTCTGCAAATGATGAAAACCTTTCTGTCTGAATGTTCATCCAGGTTTTATCAGTTTCATCCGCCTTTGCATAATGGGTAAAAATTGCTTCAAGTGAAATATGAGGAAGCCTTTTTATCTCCTTTAATTCCCAGAGAGTTTCCTTGTTCGGGAAAAAGCCTATGCGACTCATACCTGTATCAATTGCAGCGTGTATTCTTGCTGTTTTTCCGATTTTAACAGCCTCTGAAGACACCGCTTTTGCTCCTTCAAAATCAGAAACGGTAAGAATTATTCCGTTTTCAATGAGCCTTGCCATATCCTCAGTCGGTACCGGAGCAAGGATTAATATGTCCTTTTTTGTGCCGGCATTTCTTAATTCCAATGCCTCATCGCTTGTGGCAACGGCGTACATTTTGGCATAGTCTTCGTAAATTTCTGCCGCTTTTAAGGCGCCGTGACCGTAGGCATCAGCCTTTATTACGGCAACAACGTCCTTGCCCTTTGCCTTTTTTATTACTTCTTCCAGATTATGGAGAAGTGCCGCAGTATTAACTACGGCACATATGCGTTTTGTCATATATAGACCTTCTTACTTTAACTGTATTGACTCATCTGAGCCGGGGATTGATGCAATTTCGTTTTTTACCGACTTTAACACAAAGTGTGTTTCCGTTGCACCTACACCCTCCATACTTTTTATCTCTCTGTGAATACGCTCCAAGCTGTCGGAGGAATCCGTCAATATCTTAAGAAGAAAATCGTGCTTGCCCGTTAAATAATAGCAGGACTGGATATGTTCGCTCTTTTTTATCATTTCAACGAAGCTGTCGTAAAACTTGGGATGCTCCAAGCTTACGTCCATCATTGCTATAAGGTCGTTGCCCAAAATTTTCTGATTAAGGGTAATTGTGTAGGATTCGATAATCCCCGCACTCTCCATCTTCCTTATCCGCTCTAAAATGGCGGAAACGGAAAGATTAATTTCCTTGGCAATGTCGGATGCCTTCATCCTTGCATTTTTCTTAAGACAGGATAAAATGGCATAGTCTGTTTTATCAAGAAGCTTTTCCATAAAATTCCTCACATAAGACCGTATTCGAAACGGTGAGCGGTAAAGCGGTTTACTGCGCTTCCCGTCATCTTTATCATAATTGTATTTTCACCCTTCTTAAGGAGAGGCGTTAAATAAAATTCGTGCTCGTTCCAGAGGCTGAAGCCGCAGAAATTGGTGTTTACAAAGCACTCTGCCATTTCTTCACCCGTTACCTTAAGATAAACGTTTTCCGTTTCTTCCACCGTGATTTTTGCTTCGTAGGTCTTTACAAAGTTTTCTTCATCGTCGGAAACCAAAGTAAAAGCGGGATTTACATAAACCTTTGCTTCTTCTGAAAATTCCTTTGCTTCCTTTTCTTCATCAACCAAAATTGCGATGCTTTCACGGCGCTTTAAGTTAAGATTAAATTCTGTCTTATCGCCCACGGTTTTGCAGCTTATTTCCTTAACCGTACCCTTCCAGAAATCCATTGCAACAAGCTGACCTGCAGCATCCACTTTGGCCTTTGCCGAAATTTCTTCTTCGCCCTCGTTTGTAAAGAAGAATACGTCAACGCCGTCCTTTATAATGTGGGTTGCTCTAAGGTCCTTGAAGGGCTTATCAAGATAAACCGTTCTTTCGGGAAGCTCCGAAATATCCTTTGCCTGCTTCAATGTGGGAAGAACCCCGTTTTTATCAAAGTAAGCATATTCGTAGCTGTTTTCACCGATTGTAAGAACTCCGTCCGATACATTTTCCTCTGTTATGAAGCTTTCGGGAACATAGTTGAATTCCACCTGATTTTCATAAAGAGGAGCAACCTCGTCAATGGAAAGCTCACGGTTTTTGCAGGGAACAACCACCTTTGTGGCATTTTTCGAATCTGTCATAAGGTAGGAAATTCTCTTTATATAAGTTGCGATGGTGTCAAAGTGCTTCCACCAGATATTGTTGGGCCCTACATCCGGGGGACGCTCGTCCTTTCTTCTTTCTGTTACGCTGTAGTAGAAAGCGTGAGGAATGAAGAAGTTTACACCTCTTACACCCAGCCAGTCGGTATACCACTTAAGGTCACCGCCGTTAAAGTTCCAGGGAATGTTATCCTTGCAGCAGGCACCATAGCACTCGTTGGAGTTTCTTCTGCGTCCCATTACTCTTGCGGCATCGGCAGAACACTTACCCTGAGCAGATTCATTGCCGCCTGAAAGACCGCCCTTTTCGGGAGCAATCCATCTTAAAACGATGTCCTGACCGGGAACGTGGAAGTACTTTTCACACTCGATATCGTCACCCTTGTGAGGATGTCCCATAAGAGCGATGCCGTGGTTTTCACACCAGGTGGAAAGACTCTTATAGTAAATATCATTTTCACGGTCAAAAAGTGCCTTTTTATAAATTTCGATGGTTTCGTTATTTTCGCCTGCATAAAGACCTTCAAGGTCGGAAAGCTTTCCTCCGAGAGAGGTTATTACATCCTCAAAGCCCCATGTCCAGGGGAAGCATCCTCTTCTCGCGCCTCTTCCCAGTGAAGAAGGCTCGTCGGTGAAGAAGCCGATTACGGTGTTTCCGAAATATTTCTTAACCTCGGCATAATAACGCTCGTGGGTAAGCTCAATAAACTTATCAACGGATTCCTGATTAAGAAGGTCTGCTGCCAGGGGTGCATTTGGCTGTCCGTCGTCCTCACCAAAGTGAATACCTCTGATTCTTCCGTTGCTGTTTACCTGCATTATATATTTTCCGCTTTCGGTTTTTGCTATAAGCTTTCCTTCGTCGGTGTTGTCGGCAAGGATAATTGCCTGGGATGCAAACCTGGGATTTGATGCAACAACCAGACCGTGGGCACTTCCCGAAGGATACATTGCCTCATCGTATAAAATAACCTTCATATCAAGGCGTGCGGCATTTTCCACAGCCACCTTCATAAAGTGCATAAATTTATCGGATAAATACTGAATTGATTCCGGCACGCCGATTCTGGGGTGCAGTACAACGCCGTGAACACCGTGAGCATTAAAGTCAGTAAGCTGACGGATAATTTCCTCATCGGTAAAGTCGTCGTTTAAAAACCAGAAAGGCATGGGAGAAAACTCACGAGCCGGAGTTTTCAGCTTTTCTATAAGAGTATAAGTCTTATTCATGTTAACCCTCCCCTTTATTTTTACAAGGATAATTATACTACACAGCCCTTGTTTAGTCAATAAAAAAGCCCCACTTTTTTCAGAAAAAGTGAGGCTTTTCTTCTGCGTTAATTAAGTCCCGGAATAGTTACACTTATTATGCGTGTGCTGTTGTCAAAGGACACGGTGCCGTATCTTCCGAGTTCGTCAAATTTTATTATTGTCTGTCCGTTTATGTTGTAACTTGCAACATAATTATTATCAAGATAGCTAACTATATCCGTTGCAAGGATGTCATGCTCCTTTATTCCCACTTCACCGGGGGCAACATAGGGCTTTGCATAATTTCTTGAAACACCTGTTTTAGATATATCACGATTCAATCCAAGCGTTCTTGTAGCGTTGTCGTAATATACAGAAAATCCATAAT
>JAZSAR010000086.1:0-17398 GCA_045601965.1 Clostridia bacterium | reverse complement strand
AATTTCTGTGCCTTCTGCAATGATTTCAGACATTGCATTGTAGATAGCATATACGCAGTCATATGCGGAAGCACCAAACTGGTTTAATGTATCAGCGCCGTACTTTTCTGTGTACTTAGCGATGAAGTCAGCAGCAGCACCTTCAGTTGCCTTGGAGTTGAAGTGAGAAAGCATTGTTACTTCCTGGGGAATTGCTGTGATGTCAAAGCCTTCTGCAGATTCGATACCGTCGAAACCGTCGCATCCGTAGTAAACTGTGTTTGCAGCAACCTGATCCTTTGCCTGAGTCATAAAGATGGAAGCAGGTGTGTAGTAGATGGGCATAAAGATGAATGTGCAATCCTTAAGTGTGCTGATCTGTGCAGAGAAATCTGTTGCGTTTGCATCGGTGAATACAGCTTCAACTGTTGTGATGGATTCATCTAAGTTTGCCTTGAACTGTTCGAAAATACCGTTTGAATACGGGTCATCGGACTTGTAGAAGATACCGATTGTCTGACCTGCGTAATTTTCGTTTACATAGTCAGCTGCAACAGCACCCTGGTTACCGTCAGCGAAGCACATCTGATATCCGTTTGCATTCTGGGGAATCTTGTCACCGGATGCAGAGGGTGTTAAGAAGAACACGTTATCCTCTAAAGAAAGGTTGGAAAATTCCATACCGGGAGCGGTTGTAACAGTACCAAGTGATACCTGCATACCTGCTTCAAGCATTGCGGAATAGTTTGTGGAAACCTTTGTAGCATCGTGTGTATCGTCTGTTGCGATAAACTTGAATGTTACGCCGTTAAGACCGCCATTAGCATTGATTTCGTCAATAGCCATCTGAGCTGCATTCTGAACTGCAACACCGTAAACTGCAGCACCGCCTGTTAAAGGACCGGATACGCCTAAAACATACTCTGCGTTTGCTTCTGTGTAGCTCTTTTCGCCGCAGCCTGCAAAAGCAAGCATCATGCAAAGAGCAAGAGCCACTGCCAATACTTTTTTGAACATTTTGATTACCTCTTTTCTAAAATCAAATTATCCGACGGATAATTTTTATTTATCCTATATTTTATCACAATAAAGCGCTTCTTTTAAATTGTAAAATTGCTGAAATTACATATTCTTTCCTTGTCGATTTTTTGTCAATTTCACCAAATCAGCAAAATATTTCCCATATCCTTCCGGAAAGAAGCACAGCTTCCTGCACCATTGCGGTTCCCGACGGGAATAATGTGGTGTTGGTTGTGCCCTTTATGATGCCGGCTTCGTTAAGTGTTGCCATAGCTCCAACGGCCCAGGACGATACCTTATCACGGTCTGCATATACTTTATCAACGGAGGCCTTCTTTTCAATTAATGTTACGCCTTTTTCCTTTTCAACAAATTCAATGGCACGAAGGAACATTACGGCAATTTCTTCCCTTGTAACAAAGCTTCCCGGGTTATAGAGGTTATCGCCTCTTCCGGAAACTATCCCTGCCGCCTTCGCCTTTGACACGGCAACAGAGTGGGTGTCATCGAAATTTTCCTCCGATAAGGGAAGCTCGCGCCCCACCGCTTTTTCCGTAAGGGCTACAATAAGCTCTGCAAATTCCGCCCTTGTGATACGGCTCTTATATCCGCAATCAAGACTTTCGGGAACTATTCCCGCTTCCTTTGCCCTGTTAAATTCTTTTTCTGCCCAGATGTCGGGCTTATCAATCAGCTTCTGGCACTCTCTCCAGGTCCAGCCATCGGACCAGAGGAAGCTTTCGCTGTGATGATGAAAGCCTCCGCAGTAGCAGGAATAGGGCGTAGGTAAATCGCCCTTATGCACGGTGTCAACTCTGCCTTCTTCGTTAAAGCCCCGATAATAGGTTACGCTTTCGGGGATTACAAGCTTTTTAAGGTTGGTGTTTTCCTGCATATCCCTTATTTCCTTAACGGTGCCGGAAAGGTTTACAACCTCCAATGTGTCAGACCAGGAAATAGCACCGGGCTCAATAATTTCTGTTCCTTCATTTATATTAAGCTCGGAAAGAGTGGTATATTCAAAGGAATATTCGCCTATTACTTTTACCGATTCGGGGACAGTGTACGCCTTGACCTTCTTTCCCGAAGGGTATGCAATAAGCTTTGTCATATCCTTTGAAAACAAAACTCCGTCAACGCTTGTAAAATTTTGATTATTTTCATCAACTGTGATTTTTTCAAGGGTGTGAAGCTTGTTTGAAAACGCCTTGTAATCAATTTCTTCCACGGTCGATGGCAGATGAAGCTCCGTAACGGGACAATGGGAAAAAGCATCGTGTCCGATTTTTTTAACCCCTTCGGGAATGTTTATTTTGGAAATAGCAGATTCCCTGAATGCCCTGCCGCCGATTATTTCAAGACCCTCGGGAAGGGTAAGCTCCGTCAAGGACTTGCAATAATAAAAAGCATCACTGCCTATTTCCTTTAAAGTGGAAGGAAGGGTTACTTTCGAAAGATCCCGGAACTGCTGGAAAATATCGTGATTTAAGCTTGTAATTCCCTCGCCGACGATGACCTCACGCACGCGCCAGGCATTACTCATATATTCGGCATATTCAGCATCCGTAAAGCCTTTTCCTGTTTCATAATCAGCGTGCTGCGTTGCCTCGCCCGTACCTTCTATGGTTAAAATGCCGGTTTCGCTGCTATAATGATAGGTAGCGTTTTCGCCAAACCAACCGGACTTTTCCCAATGCCCGTAAGATTCGTTTGCGCTCACATAAGTAAAGAGCATAAGTGCAGTTAATAAAAGTGATAATATTTTCTTCATAATACTCCTCCTTTTTTAATAATATAAATTACCGTAGGGCTTGCCGGAAACGGAGCGTCGGAAACCGCCGCCCCCTACATTATTATATCATATATTATATCATTTCCCTCCCATAAACGCAAGACTTGACATTCAGCCCGCTTTATGCTATTATATCCTTGCGGTATGGCTTGTGTTTCAGGCTTTGCTGCCCACTATTTTTTCTAACCGTGAAGTAGATTCTTAACGGAAAGGCGACAGATAAAAGTCACACTCTCCTTCTGCTTTCCGGCAGAAGGATTTTTTTGAAAGGAGAAAACCTATGAATTTTTTGGAAAAATATAAAGAGGATTTCCGTCCCTATGACGAGATGGAAAAGGACTTCATCGATGATGATTTAATATGGGAAAAGTTAAACGCCCACGAAAACCCCACAAAGGAGGAAGTTCGCTCAGTCCTTAAAAAGGCAGAAGAGTGCGTAAGACTTGAGCCTGACGAAATGGCGATTTTAATTCAGAACAAGGATCCCGAAACCATTGAGGAAATGTTTGCCCTTGCAAAAACCCTTAAGGAAGAGGTTTACGGCGACAGAATCGTATTTTTCGCGCCCCTTTACTTAAGCGACGAATGTGCAAACAACTGCACCTACTGCGGTTTCCGTTCATCCAACACGGCAATGCACAGAAAAACCCTTACCATGGACGAAATTGAAGAAGAAGTCAAGATTATGATTGACGAGGGACAAAAGCGTACCATTTTGGTTTACGGCGAATCCCCCCACACCGAGGTTTCCTATATGGTGGACAGCATCAAAAAGGTTTATGCCACCAAAACAAAAAACGGCGAAATCCGCCGTGCCAACATCAATGCCGCTCCCCTGAGAGTTGAGGAGCTCAAAAAGCTTAAGGAAGTGGGAATCGGAACCTTCCAGGTGTTCCAGGAAACCTATCACCACGAAACCTATAAAAAGGTGCATCCCGAAGGCACAATCAAAGGTCACTACCGCTGGAGACTTTATGCCATGGACAGAGCTCAGGAGGCAGGCGTTGACGACTGCGGCCTCGGCGTACTCTTCGGTCTTTACGACTGGAGATTCGAGCTTATGGGCTTAATGTATCACACAATTCACCTGGAGGAAACCTTCAACGGCGTAGGCCCCCACACAATTTCCTTCCCCAGAATCACCCCTGCAAAGGACACTCCCTATGCAGAAAACCCCGAATATCAGGTTTCCGATGAGGACTTTAAGAAGCTGGTTGCAATACTTCGTCTTTCCGTTCCCTACACCGGCTTAATCTGTACCGCAAGAGAAAAGGACGAGGTAAGAAGCGCAGTTTTGGAATACGGCGTATCCCAGATTGACGCCGGCACAAGAATCGGCGTTGGCGCTTACACCAAGTCCAAGATGGCAAACACCATGGCTGACAAGGAACAGTTTACCATAAACGATTCAAGAAGCTTAGATGACGTGGTATACGAAATCTGCAAGCGCGGAAACATTCCTTCCTTCTGCACCGCCTGCTACAGAGCGGGAAGAACAGGCGAAGAATTTATGAAGGTGGCAAAAACAAAGTTCGTTCATAACTTCTGCATTCCCAATGCTATTTTAACCTTCAAGGAGTACCTTGTTGACTACGCATCCCCCGCCACAAGGGAGCTTGGCGAAAAGACAATAGCAGAGCACCTCGCGCAGTTTGAAGGAAGTGCTATGCATAAAAAGCTTACCGATATGCTTACAAGAATTGAAAACGGCGAGCACGATTTAAGACTGTAATGTAAAAGGGGCGATTTAATCGCCCCTTTATTGCACCTTACTCCCGCTGTCAAAGCATCAAAAGCAGAAGGCAGATGCCCTCATCTGCCTAAGCTTCAGCTTCTTCGCTCCGCTATGCTGCATCAAGAATGACATAAGCACAAAAAAATCACCATCCGACGGATGGTGATTTTTATTATGCCTTAATTATTTCTTTAATTCTTTCTTTGCTTTTATAGCGTCCTTTGCTTCCTGACCTACAACCTTGGAAAGAGCAACAAGTGCTATAACGTTGGGGATAACCATGAGATAGTTAAAGAAGTCTGTAAGCTCCCAAACCAGGTCGTTGGATGCAAGTGTTCCGAGGAAGATAAATACTATTGCAATTACGGCATAGATGATGTTTGCAGCCTTCTTGTTCTTGAAGAGGTACTGAACGTTTATCTTACCGAAGAAGTTCCAGCTGATAATTGTGGAGAATGCAAAGAAGAGTAAGCAGATTGCAACGAAGATGTTACCGAAGTTTCCGAGTGCGGGAAGAGCTGTTGTATAAGCTGTCTGCATCGCATTGGTCTTTGTAACAGTCTGCCAGGCTGTGCTTCCGTTTGCATAAAGTGTGGAAATAATAACAAGTGCTGTCATTGTAAGAACGATGAATGTGTCAATGAATACGCCGATCATAGCAACAACACCCTGGTCGTGTGCCTTTTCAACATTTGCCTGAGCGTGAGCATGGGGAGTAGAACCCATACCTGCTTCGTTGGAGAAAAGACCGCGCTTTGCACCCTGGCTGATTGCTGTCTTGATTGCCGCACCGAAGGTACCACCGATTAAAGCCTGGGGAGTGAATGCATACTTGAAGATCATTCCGAAGGTTTCGGGAATAGCCTTGAAGTTGATGCCAAGGATTACAAGACCGCCTGCAAGGAAGAGTACTGCCATAACGGGAACGAGCTTTTCTGTTACAGATGCAATTCTCTGGATACCACCGATGAAAATGATAGCGCAGATAGCGGAAATGATAATACCGATAACCCAGGTGGGAATACCGAATGCTGTGTTACAGGACTCTGCGATGGAGTTAGACTGTACCATGGAGCCCATGAAACCAAGGGCAAGTGTGATTGCAATTGCGAAGAATACGGAAAGGAAGGTACCAAAGCCGTTGGGGAATGCCTTCTTTATGTAGTAAACGGGACCGCCGTGGATTTCGCCTGCCGCATCAGTTTCTCTTGTCTTCTGAGCAAGAACTGCCTCGGCATAGATTGTTGCCATACCTAAGAATGCGATGATCCACATCCAGAAGATAGCACCGGGACCACCAACCAAGATAGCGCCGGATGCACCAACGATGTTACCTGTACCAACCTGAGCCGCAATAGCTGTAGCTAAAGCCTGGAAGGAGCTTAAACCGCCGCCCTGCTGCTTGCCGCCAAAAAGCTTGATGTTGCCGAAAACCTTTTTCATACCCTCGCCGAAGCAGCGAATCTGTACGAAACCGGTTTTGAAGCTGAATAAAAGACCTGCACCTATGAGGAGGATTATTAAAATGTAATCCGCCAGATAGCCGTTGGCTTTCGCCACAATACTTAACAATTTTTCCTGCATATAAATGCCTCCTAAAAAATAAAAAAGTTATCGATTAAACACCGATAACTCCAAAGAAAAAGAACTGCCAACCCAAAAGCTGTCATATGCTCTGTCCTTTTGCCTGAGAGATTCGGCGTTTAGCCTTTGCCCCTTCGGCACTCTAATAAAAGAGATTCTCCAGAGTTCCCTATGCTTCCGGTCTCACAAGATTCTGAAAGCATCAAGCGGGTATTTAATTTCAATTATGATAGCACACTTCGCCTGCTTTGTCAAGATAAAAATAAAAAACTGTCGGATTGTATTGAAAAACGGCATATTTTGTGATATTATACAGTTATATTATATAATAAAGGAGAGTTTCTATGTTTGATATAGCTTCCATTGATAAAAACTTTTTCACAAGCAATGCCATTGACGAAAGTGACATTGCCTTTCACGATGCAAAAGATGACATATTTTCCCTTCACGGCGTATTTCATGAAAACGGTTGCTACCGCCGCCTTCCCGAAGAGCTTGGGATGAGGGTAAACGAAGGCATCAAAATTCTCCACACCCACACAGCAGGCGGAAGACTCCGTTTTATGACGGATTCTCCCTATATCGTTTTAAACGCCACTTTTATAAATTTAACAAAAGCAGCGCATATGCCCTTCACATGCTCCATCGGCTTTGATATATACTGCGACAATATCTATCATTCCACCTTTGTTCCGGCTCTTGGTGTAACAGAAGAGGGCTTCACCCAGCTTAAAAGATGTGACGGAAAAATGCATACTTATGAGATAAACTTCCCCTTATATTCCGGTGTGAGGGAGCTTGCAATCGGTATAAAAAAGGGCGCTGAAATAAAAAAAGCGGCAGATTACAAAATTAAAACTCCCGTTGTTTACTATGGTTCATCCATCACCCAGGGTGGCTGTGCAAGCCGTCCCGGTACAAGCTATCAGGCAATTATCCACAGGAAGCTTGATGCAGATTATATAAACCTGGGCTTTTCAGGCTCCTGCCTGGCTGAAGATGCTATGCTCGACTATATATCAAACCTTGATATGAGCGTTTTTGTGTATGACTATGACCACAACGCTCCGACTCCCGAATTTTTAGAAAAAACCCACGAGCCTTTTTATAAAAAACTTCGTAAAAAAAGACCTGACCTTCCTATTATTATGGTTTCTTCTCCCACTTTGGCAAGCGGAATGTGGCCCGTAAGACGGGAAATTATAAAGTCAAACTACGAAAAAGGCATTGCCGCAGGCGACAAAAACCTTTACTTTGTGGACGGCTATGAAATTTTTGAGGGTAACTATGACTGCACCGTTGACGGATGCCATCCCACAGATACAGGCTTTTACTTTATGGCAAAGCACATAGGCAAAGCCGTAAAGACAGCACTTGGCTTATAATAAGGAGCAATTTTCATGAGCAATCTTACCCACTATCTGTGCCCCTTATGTAAATCGTCATTTATAAAGCTTGCGGAAGAAGCTTCCTTAAGCTGTCCCTACTGCGAAAGCAAAGCGGAATCATATACACCGCCTGACAACAGCGGCATGCCCGAATTTATAATTCCTTTCAAGGTTACAAAAGAGGACGCCGCAAGAAGGTTTAAGGAAATTTCAAAAAAGGTCCCCTTTTTACCCGGAGAATTTAAAAAAGCGGATTTAATTTCTTCCCTTAAGGGCTTTTACATCCCCTTCTGGCTGTTTGACGGAAGATGCAACGCCAAGCTTACATATCAGGCACAGAAGATTCACCGCTTCCGCAATAAGCGCGGTGCTCCCTATGCCTTCTATCAGTCTTTTTCGGTTGACCGGGAAGGAAGCGTTGATTATGAGGATATCCCCGTGGATGCTTCCCTTCAGGCGGATAATGCCTATACCGAGGCGTTGGAGCCCTACGATTCATCGGAAATAGTTCCATTCCGGGAAGAATATCTTAAAGACTACTTTGCAGAAAAGGCAAACGTATCCGAAAAAGAGGCTGAGATAATAGCCGAAGAAAGGCTTCATAACACACTGGAAAGGGACTTTTCAGAATCACTTACCGAATATGAAAATGTATCGAAAGACAAGGCAGAATTCGGAATGTCTGACAGAAATTCCGACTGTAACCTGCTTCCGGTGTGGCTTATGAATATAAGCTACAAAGAAAAGCTTTACCGCTATGCCGTAAACGGGCAAACGGGAAAGGTGGTGGGCGAAATTCCCATTTCCGTAAAAAAGCGGAATTTGTATTTTATAAAAGCCTTCCTTATATCTGCGATTCCCACGGCACTTCTGACTCTCGGAATACTTTCCCTTTTCTCTATTTTCGGGAAAAATTTCAGGAACCCTGAAATTTTTGTTTCATTTCTTCTCATAACAATCCCCTATATTTCAGCACTCATCGCAACAAATATAAAGCTCAGTGCCCCAACAAAACCTGCAAGGAATAAATTTGCGGAAAACTATGTGGATAAAAAAGCTTACAAATTCATAAAGAAAAAGAAGCATTATATGTATACGGAGCTTAACCTTGTCGCTCACCGGAAAACTTTATCTATGTGGCGTGAACGTTATTTTGGTTATAACGACGAAAGGAGATACTGAGAGGTGATATTATGGATAATATTAAAAACTACAAATGTCCCGCCTGCGCATCACCCCTTATCTTCAATGCGGACACCCATAATCTTTTCTGCGAATCCTGCGAAAATGAATATACGCTTGAATCCATTACGGAAATTGAAAACGCCGAGACAGAAGATGGCAAAGAAAGCTACGACTGGAGCGCATATTCTCCCAGAAGCTTCCCCGAAAGCGAAGCGGGCGCTCTTTCATCATATAGCTGCCCCTCCTGCTCTGCGGAAATTACGGGTGATGCATCCTTAGGTGCAACTGTCTGCCCCTACTGTGGAAACGCTACCATCATTAAAAAGCAGTTTGAAGAAAGCTTAATGCCGGACTATATCATACCCTTTCGCGTAAACAAAAAGGAAGCTATGGAATGCTTTGAAAATGCCGCAGCAAAAGCTCCCTTTTTACCGGACGAATTCAAATCAAAGAAAAAAATTGAGGAAATGAGTGGAATTTATCTTCCTTACTGGATGTTTGATGCCGCCTGCAATGCCCATTTTACCTACTCGGGAAGGCGCGTAATATTCTGGAGCGATTCAAACTACAACTACACCAAAACCAGCTATTACAGACTTATCCGCGGCGGCAATATCAGCTTTTCAAACATCCCTGTTGACGGAAGCGAAAAAACCGACAACACCTATACCGAGGCGCTGGAGCCCTACAATTATAACGATGCTGTGGAATTTAATACCGCTTATCTTTCAGGCTATCTTGCCGATAAGTATGACGTTTCTCCGGAGGACGGTAGTGTGCGCGCCACAGAGAGGATAAAAAACAGCACAGAATCTGAATTTATGGCAACAACTTATACCTTTTCTTCTGTCATAAAAATAGGGGGAAGCGTAAATCTTTATGATACCAAAACCCGTTATGCCCTTCTTCCCTGCTGGATGCTTAATATAAAATACGAGGGCGCAAATTACAAATATGCCATAAACGGACAGACCGGTAAGGTTGTGGGAGAATACCCCGTATGTAAGAAAAAGCGAAACCGCTTTATACTTAAATGCTATGCCATTTCACTTCTGGCAACCACAGCATTGACCTTGCTTGGCGCATATTTTATGATGTAGGGGGATTTTATGAGCTATACTGATTTTTTAATTGAAAACATCGCACTTATTGCAGGAATAATTATAATTATCCCCGTTGTGATAACACTTATAATGACCTTCGTTAAGCTTTCGCAGATGAAAACGGCAAATCCCGACGATTATGCTGCAAACTATATAGATAAAGGAAGCTTTCGCTTAACGGAATCAAAAGACATCTTCCTATACAGTAATGTAACAAGAACTCCCCGCCCGAAACCCCAGAACAAAAACTGATTTTAAGCGCCGCCGATGGGCGGTGAGTTTTTCGTTTTTATATTCATACATATAGATATGTTTATATAATTTATTTGTTGACTTTTCGTCCTGCATATGCTACTATGAACAAAAAAGGAGGTTATCATATGTTTAAATACGGCACTCCCGAATCTGTCGGAATTGACTCTTCCAAAATAAAAGAATATATAAAGGTGCTCCAAGGCGCCAACCTTTCCACCCACGATATTATAATAATGAGAAACGGCACCATAGTTTACGAAAACTACTGGAAGCCCTTTCATAAGGACTATCTTCACAGAATGTACTCCGTTACAAAAAGCTTTGTGTCCATTGCCGTGGGCTTTCTGATTCAGGAAGGTAAAATCGGTTTGGATACCAAAATCTGCGACGTATTCCCTCCCGAGACCACCGAGGGCGCCTGCGAAAACGTGAGAAAGCAGACTATCCGTAATATGCTTATGATGGCAACGGGATGGCCATGCGGCGCTTCCTACTTCTTCTCCCGAAAACCCAATGACCGTGTAAAGGATTATTTTTGGGCAAGCGGTGCCTTTAACGGCGTTTCGAGAGAGCCCGGAACATATTTTGAATATGACTCCACCGGCTCCTTCGTTATGGGCGCTATGGTCGAGGAGCTTACCGGCAAAACCTTAATGGAATATTTAAGGGAAAAGTTTATGGATAAAATCGGTGTTTCAAAGGAAGCTTATATGCTTACCTGCCCCGGCGGTCACGCCTGGAGCGACTCTGCCTTGATATGCAAGCCCACCGATTTACTTAAAGTGGCAAACTTCTGTATGCACTACGGCAATCACGAGGGCGAGCAGATACTCAATGCCGACTATTTGAAGGAAGCAACAAGCAACTTAATCGACGTTCACAGAGGCGAGGGCTACGGCTATGGCTATCAGTTCTGGACGCTTCCTTATAATTCCTTCTATTTTAACGGAATGGGAAGTCAGTTTGCGGTTTGCTCCCCCGACAAGGATATGATTTTAATCTGCAATGCGGATAATCAGGGTAACGGTACTGCGGAAAAGACAATTATCAACAGCTATTTCGAGCTTGTTCATAATACGGCTTCCGATAGTCCTCTTCCCGAAAATAAAGCCGCCGAGGATGAGCTTAAGAGCTATTCCGAAAGCTTGGAGCTTTGGCACTGCAAGGGAAAAGACGACGAAAAATCAGCAAAAATCAACGGCAAAACCTTTGTATTTTCCGATAACCCCATGACGCTTTCAAAGGTTCGCTTTACATTTACAGAAGACAGGGGCAAAATGGAATATACCAATAAAAGAGGAGCAAAGGTGCTTAATTTCGCCTTTGACAGAAACTATTTCGAGCCCTTCCCCGAGGGCGGATATTCAGGGGATGTTGCCTGCGGAAGCGTTCCCGATCTTCACTTTAAGTCGGCAAACTCCGCTATGTGGGTTGGCGATACGCTTCAGATAGAAACCCAGATAATTGATACCTATTTCGGCAGACTTCATATGTATTTTGATTTTTCCGAAAGCGGCAAGGTTAAGGTTACAATGCAGAAAATTGCCGAGGACTTCCTCCACGAATACCAGGGCGAAGCCGAAGGATGCGAGGAATAAAATAATTCTTCTTAAGGTTCAAACCCTTTCCTTTTCAATTAAAAAGAGAGAGCACCCTTTGGGTACTCTCTCTTTTTGGTGCGGATATTCTTATAGGATTTACTTGAAAATGCAGTAATATCAAGTTTTTTAAAAATAGTTTTAGTGAAATATCTCGCTTTGCTCGATATGAAATAATTTACTGCGTAAATTGTGAAATAGAAAACTTCGTTTTCTGTGAGATGAAATAAATCCACATTCGCGTAGCGAATATTTCATACACCGAAGGTGTATTTCACGTGCAAAGCACATTTCACAAATCCACAAGGATTTATTTCGTTAAAAAAACGACAGAAATCTGTCGATTGCTGTCGTTTTTTCTGGTCGGGATGACAGGATTTGAACCTGCGGCCCTCTGCTCCCAAAGCAGATGCGCTACCAAACTGCGCTACATCCCGATATTAAGTTGTGTGTTATTTATCCGCAGGTTCCCTACGGCCCTCTCGGCTTCGCCGCCACTCGGCGGTGCCCAAAATTGTTTTACAATTTTGACCGCCTTCCCTGAAGCTTCTCCCTTAATCCGCCCCCGGCGGCGGTCGAACCTTCAGCCCAAAGCAGATGCGCTACCAAACTGCGCTACATCCCGTTATTTATTATCGATGAATTATATTATAAAGAATAAACTCCATTTTGTCAAGCAAATCCGTTAATATTTTGCAGTTGACAAACTTACATTTTGAATGTTACAATAAAAACAAGCAGATTTATTTTAAGGAGTGACGAAGATGGCTTTTTGCGAGCTTCATTTATTCAGTAAGGCTTTAGGACTTCAGACCACAGTATATGCCATAATACCGCAGAATGCAACAACCGGCGAAATCGGTGTGGAAAAGGCTGAAACTAAGGGGAAATTTAAGTGTCTTTACCTTCTTCACGGCTTAAGCGACGACCATACAATCTGGCTTCGCAGAACCTCAATTGAGCGCTATGCCGAAGCCCACGGCATTGCGGTTGTTATGCCTTTTGGTGACCGAAGCTTTTACTCGGATATGGTACACGGCGGAAAGTATTATTCCTATATAGCAAAGGAACTTCCTCTCCTTATGAGAAACTTCTTTAATATATCCGAAAAAAGAGAGGATACTTTCATTGCAGGCCTTTCAATGGGCGGATACGGAGCGTTGAAAATTGCCCTCAAAAATCCCGAAAACTATGCCGCTGCTGCAGGTCTTTCAAGTGTTACGGATATTATGATGAGAAAGGAAACCTTCAGCGTCCCGCTTAAGGCTGTCTACGGCGAAAATATCGATATTCCCGAGGACGATGATTTATTCTACCTCGCAAAGGAAACCGACAAATGCGAAATAAAGCCGAGAATATTTATGGGCGTCGGCACAAAAGACGGCCTTTACGGAGAAAACGTCCGTCTTAAGGAATGCTTTGAGAGCCTTTCCTATGACTTTACCTACAGAGAATCAGAAGGAACTCACAGCTGGGTATTCTGGGACGAATATATAAAGTATGTTTTTGACTGGCTAAAAAAGAGCTTTTGAAAATAATTTAAAATATTTTAAAATCCCTCTTGACAAACTCTATCCTGCGTGCTATAATAGTTTTTGCGTTTAGCGAGAATATCTGGGTGTAGCGCAGATTGGTAGCGTGCTTGAATGGGGTTCAAGAGGCCGGGAGTTCGAGTCTCCCCACTCAGACCAAAACCACCGAAAACATTGTGTTTTCGGTGGTTTTCTTTATTTTTACGCACAAAAACAACACGCTTGATTTTTTGAGAAAAAGAAAGGATTCAAGCGTTATGAAAAAAAGCAAAATTACAATGAACTTATCGGCTACTGTTGAGAATGTGTTCAATGACTTTATCCTATCCAAAAGGGCAAAAGGATTGAGCGAGAAAACTATTTCAACATACAAACAACACTTTTCCGCTATTTCTAAACATTTAGAAATCAAGAGTGCTATTGATGAAATAAACAAGAGTTCACTTGAAGAAATGATTGCAAGTATGCGTGATGCAGAGCTTGCTCCCAACAGTATAAGAAGTTACACACGAACACTCAAATCTTTCTTTTCGTGGTGTAACGAAGAAAACATATCTATGCTTAATATTAAATTATACAAAGCGGAAGAAACAATAAAAGAAACGTACACCGATGAAGAACTTAACACATTACTCCAAAAGCCAAATATGCGTAAATGCAATTTTTCCGAATATCGTAATTGGGTTGTTATAAATATTCTTGTAAACAACGGATGCCGTGCCGCAACCATCCGCAACATTCAAATACGTGACGTGGATTTGATAAATCGTGTAATTTATTTAAGGCATACTAAAAATAAAAAAACACAGGTAATTCCCCTGTGTGAAATATTGGTATCTACTTTGAAAGAATATATGCGTATTAGGGGCGGCAACGAAGAAGATTATTTATTTCCAAATGAGTGCGGAGAACAGCTTACAGAGAACGGCTTACGTTGTAGCATAGCCAAATACAATAAACGACACGGAATCCAAAAGACAAGCATACACGCTTTCCGTCATACCTTTGCCCGCAAATATTTAGTTGATTGTGGCGGTAATGCTTTCACGTTACAACGACTTTTGGGACATTCAACACTTGATATGACAAAACATTATTGTTCAATTTTTGATGCGGATATTGCAAAGAATTATGACAGTTTTTCTCCGCTTTCTCAAATGAAATCCAATAGCACAAGAATAAAAATTGATAAGTCACGGAAATGACGAAATAAAACGAATGGGAGCGGGAGAAAAAGCTTCTCCCGCTCCTGTTATAAATTCTTCAATATATCCTTTGTCTATACACGGCACACGTCAAATTTATGGTAGTCTGTTTCTTTTGGAATTTGCGTATTTAAGGCGGGTTTGTATCGTCTGATATACTCACCCTCTTTTGTGCCGATTTCATCTTTTACGGCATTGTAGCCACTCTGTGAGGCATAATATAAAACATCAAAGTTTATTGTATGCCCTTTCCGTTGTGCCTCGGCTAATATTCGATATTTTAACTTTGATTGCTTTTGGATGCCTACATAATGCTATGCAACACGTTTTAACATATTATGGCTCTTGCCGATATAAACAATATCATTGTCTATCTTAATGCAGTAAATCCCCGCAAATTCGTATTTATCCGCAAGACCTTTACGTTTCAGAAAATTATACATATTTGTTTCGTAATTAGGCATTAGAATATAAACTCCTTTTTCGGTGGTAATGGTGTTATCTGTTTTTTACCCTCTACTTTTGGTACAGGAATTTTTATTATCTTCTCTTTTGGTATATAGATGTTTTCCGCTCCATTTGATACACTATTATTTGTCCCATTATTATTTATTTGAATTTCTCTATTATTTATTTCTCTATCCTCTGTCGGTACATTTGGAGCGGCTCGGTCAACACAGGACACGTCAAGCGGACATTCCTCAAAATTCAATACGTCATTCGGCGTTTGAGTTGTGATAGATGCTTGAATGTTTGCGTGGCTCGGTTGAGGTGTTTCATAAAAATTATATACGTTTCCGCTCCCTTGAACAAGATAACCTTTATCAATTAACTTAATGAATTGGTCTTGATAGGTGGAGCGGGGCATTCCTGTTGCCTGTCTTACGGCGGCGGGTGATAATGCAAGATTAAATCCGTCCGCATTTGCCGCAAGGTACATATAAAGCATTAAAGCGTGTGCCCCTAAATCGCGGGCAGCGGCTTGCCAATTTGTGTTTTTAATACCGAGAAAGTCGGACTTTGCCGCCTCTCGGTTTATATTGATAACCCTCTAATTAGGGTATGTAATATTAGGCATAAATTTTCCTCCTTATTTGTTAAGATTATTGATTGCGTTTTGTAATTCTTTTATATTTGCAACAGCTTGTGCAATATCTGTTTTTACTGCTATACGTGAAAGTACCACATTTGCTATGCGGTCAATCACATCATCAGAAAGTAATTGACTTTTAAACATATCCTTTTGGAACTGATAGCGGAGCATAATATCTCCTGTGTTCTACTTAGCCTCAATAAATCTTTCTGCCATACTTTTTTGATTTCTCATATCGGGTACACCCTCCTTTTATTTATATTTTTTGAAAGTATTTTCTTTTAACTTTCTATAAATATTATATCATATTTTTTTAGAAAAATCAAAGTAATACCGTATGACGGTTAGCTTCTGAACGACAGGCGGCGGGTGTATTTCAGGAGAATCAAAAACCGTACCCCCACACTTCAAAATGCGAGGCTTACACTCTTTTGGAATGGGATTTGAATTTCACCGTCACCGTCTGATTTTGTTTAAAATCTCATTGATTTTATTAAATTCTGTCAGATTTTCATAAAATCCGTATGGAACTTTACAAAATCTACTAAAATCAGCCTTGTTTTCTGTTGATTTCGATGAATTTCAATAAAATTTGAGAAATTTTGCAAAAACTCTTGACAATATATATATATATATAATAGTATGTGGGTTTTGTGCAATTCGCACAAAATACTACATTTTTTTATTTTTAGGAGGAAAAACAAATGAGAATTACACTCGACACAGACAAAGGAATTTTTATCGTTCCAAACACTTTCAAGAAAAATTTAGAAAAACAGAATGAAATTCTGCAAAAAGCGGGCGTTTCAGAAGATAAATTAATCACAGAACGCAAGTTTATTGAAGAAGCAATAGCGGAAGCGTTCAAGCGTCCTATTCTGACTAAAGAACAGTCAAAAGATTGGAATCCTAATTTGGAGAAACAGGTGGCTAAATAATGGCGGCACGCGTTACGCAATCAGAAAAAGAAAAAATGTGGCAGTTGTATCAAAAGTTAGGTACATTTACGGAAGTCGCAAAGAAAATGAAACGACACCCCGACACCGTTTCAAGATATGTTCACGAATTTGAAGCGGCTGTCGGTGCGGCAAGTTACATTTTAAATCAGAAGTAGAAAGGAATGATAAATCGTGAATGAAAAAATCATAATCAAAGGTAACACATCAAAAACAAATATACCTATGATAATTTCCGCAATTTTAGCAGTTATATCAGCAATAATTGGCTTCTTTTGGTTAGTGCAATATAATGACCTTCCCTATGAACTAATGTATAATAAAGTTGGAAATTTTGGTGCAGAATATTTAACAAATATGATAGTTTTCTTTGTTATTTCTGTAATATTTATTGTTGCGGCTGTATTGAGTTATTTAATAATGAATAATTGTGAAATTGTTGTATCAGACAAAAGGGTATCTGGAAAAATAAAGTTTGGAATAAGAGTAGATTTACCACTAAATCAAATATCTTCTGTTGGTCAAGGCTTGTTTAAAAGTCTAACCGTAGCAACATCATCAGGAGTAATTAGATTTTGGTTATTGGAAAATCGTAAAGAGCTCTTTTCTGAAATTACAAAATTGTTATCACAGTTTCAAAATAGTCAAACAATCATTCACGAAGAAACAAAATTAAGTTCCGCAGACGAAATCAAAAAATTCAAAGACTTACTTGATAGCGGAATAATAACACAAGAAGAATTTGATAAAAAGAAAAAACAATTACTTGGTTTATAATACATCTACGGAGCGGCAGACAATGACCGCTCCGTTTTCTTTGGTGTTCGTAAAGGTACACCTTTATAAACACATAAAAAGCACGTGTTTTCTTTGTTTGTAAAAGCTTTAAATAAATTTGCGAATATATTCGTAAAACACTTGACATTTACGAACACTTGTGGTATAATATAAACATAATCACAAAGGAGGCTTA
>JAZSAR010000085.1:0-3320 GCA_045601965.1 Clostridia bacterium | reverse complement strand
GGCATCGAAGATAAGGATTGAAATAACCTCTGCGGTGGGCGGCTACGGCACATTGGCTGAGATAAATGTTCTTGGCGAAAATCCCGACTTTGAAACCGTGGACTATGAAAGCTTCAGGGAAATTGAAAAAGCGGGAGTCTTATATAAAATTGATAAAAAGCTATTTGATATAAGCTATGAGGGTGAAAGCTGGGCTACCTCTACTCCCGACAAGGCACTTGACGGAACCGTTAAATCCTTCTGGCAGACAGAACAGCTTGAAACCGGTGAAGAGGTAATTTTCGTTGTTGATATGAAAAAGGTACAGAGGGTTAAGGAAATCACCTATACTCCCCGTGACACCAATGACTTTCACGGTTGCTGGCTCAAGGTAAGCGTGTGGGTAAGTGCGGACAACGAAAACTGGGTGGCCGTTGCAGAAGATATGGTGCTGGATAAGGATCTTTCCACAAAGAAAATCCCCCTGCCTGAAGAGATGAAGATAAGATATATCGAGTTTACCGTGCACGAATATTTCGCAAAGCGTGTAAGTGTAGCGGAGCTTGACTTCTATCAGTACGAGGGTGAAGATGACGGCGAGAAGTATGTTCTTACCGTTGGCTCCAACGAGATTAAGTACAGGGAAAACGGAGAAGATAAGACAAAAACCATCGACGTTGCACCCTACATCGTAAACGGCACAACATTAATTCCCTTAAGAGGACTTTTAGAGCTTATGGGTGCTGAAATTTCCTGGAACGGCGACAATCAGACCATCGGCGTTAAGGGAGAGAATATTGACCTTACACTTCAGATTGGCTATAAGCTTGTGTATGTAAACGATCCTGCCTACGGGCTTATCCGTTACACCTTAAGAACAGTACCCGTAATAAAGGATTCAAGAACCTTCATCCCCGTAAGATTTGTATCCGAACAGCTCGGATATAATGTGGCATGGAACGGCGAAACACAGGAAATAACAATAACAAGATAAATGTAATCATATTTAAGCCGAGGAGTCAAAACTCCTCGGCTTAATGTATGTTTTGCCCGGAAGATTTTTCCTATCTCTTGTAAAGGTGTAATATAGTACTAAAAAATAGCAGTATATTCCTTGACACCGATTTTTTTCTATGTTAACATATGGCAAAGGAGTGGTTTTTGTGTATAAGATTGCAGTGCCGGTAAGTATCGGCTCCTTAAATGAAGATAGCTATCCCATATTTTTAGAGGAGTTTAAAAAGGCAGGGGTAGAGCGTGTTTTCGTGTGCGGACTTAATCCTCCCACTCAGACTAATTTCGAATTTTTTTCCGACTCCGAAAAGGGAGCCTATTACATAGACAAGCTTAAAAAGGAAGGCTTTGAGGTGGGAGTCTGGATGGGCTCAATCGGTCACGGCTCTACCTTAAGCTACGAGTTTGGTGAAGTAAGGCTGACGCATAACTTCGACCTTATTACCGATTCAAACGGAGATACTAAAAACGGCGTTTTTTGCCCGCTTTCTGAAAAATTTTTAACTCACTTTGAAAAAGTGGTTACCCTGGTTGGAAAATTAAGTCCCGATATAATAATGTTCGACGATGACTTCAGACTTAATTTCAG
The DNA here is from genome assembly GCA_045601965.1 of Clostridia bacterium. Lineage (GTDB taxonomy): Bacteria > Bacillota > Clostridia > CAKSNL01 > HGM11501 > HGM11501. Next base: position 1,738 of record JAZSAR010000085.1, on the reverse strand, counting down.
GGGAAGTCTTTATACCGCTTGCTGCTGTGATTATCATCTTAAAATGTTTTCCGAAAAAATCGGGAAGTTTATACCGAGGGAGGAAATTGCATCCTTTATCTTTTCAAGGGAAAATCAGAATAACCGCAAGCTCTGGATGGAAGTTCAGAGTGAAAGTATGCTGAATTTCGCAAGAAGAATGAGAAAGGCACTTGACAAGGTAAACCCGAAAATCAGAATGGGCTTTTGCACAACTCCCGATACCTGGGATTATTCCGGTACGGATGTACTGGAGCTTTCAAGGGCGTTTGCAGGAAATACCGAGCCATTCGTACGAACTTTCGGAGCGCCTTATCACAACAATTCACTCCGTGTTACATCGCAGATAGAAAACACCCGTATGCAGGCTTCCTGGTGCAGGAAAGAGGGTATAGAGGTATTTGCCGAGGGGGACGTTTACCCACGTCCCAGATACACGGACAAGTGCGGTTCTGCCAATCTTGAGCTTTTTGACCTGGCTCTTATGGCATCGGGAAATTTAGACGGTGTCCTTAAATATATGTTTGACTATACAAGACCGGTAAATTATGAAATGGGCTATGTGGCACGCCATGCAAGAAATAATCCTCTGAGAGAAGGAATAAGGCGGTTTTTCAAGGATAAAAAATGTGTGGGCGTAAGCGTTTTTGAAGAAATGCATCAGGTTGCCGCCTTTGACATATCAAAAATGGCTCCTGACTTTTTCTGCCACGGAAATTTTGAAAAAATGAGCTTTACCTCAGGCGGTCGATTCTTTGCGGAAAACGGCATTCCCACAGTCTTTGAAGGTAGTGACTACCCGATTGTTGCCTTTGGGGAAAATGCACGTTATATAAAGAAAGAGGATATGAAAAACGGAGTTATTGTGGACATTCAGGGTGCTTTAAGGCTAAATGAGCGAGGTTTTGATACAGGTCTTATAAGCTATGAGGGAAGAGGTTTTGAAGGCGAATACTATCCCGAGGCAAAAGACACCATAACGGGCCTTGAAAAGGTTTCAACCTGCAAGGTAGAATGCAGGAAGGAAGCGAAAGTATTAACAAAATTTATGCCGGATGACACTCCGGGAAGCTATATATATAGTGGCGAAGACGGTATAAAATACTATGTGCTTTGCTATAACGCCCTTTCGAGCCTTTGGGGTTTTTCTTCGGGAGATAATGTAAACTATTCCAAAAATTACTACCGTCAGGCACAGCTTTATAAAGTGATAGAGGAGCTTTGCGGAAAAAAGATTCCTGCCTGCTGCCTTAAAAATCCCTATCTTTATACCATTCAGGCAAAAAGTAAGGACGAAAAAGAGCTTTCCGTTGCTCTCTTTAATATGAACACGGACGAGATAATTGATTCTGAAATACTCCTGGACGGCGAATATTCAAAGGTTGAAGCCATCGGCGTTTCGGCAAGTTTAGAAGGTAACAAGGTGATAATAGATGGACTTCCGGGATATAAAGCAGCTGTAATAAATCTGATAAAATAAAAAGTAGAGGCATTGCCTCAACTTTTTTATATAATTTCAAGCTCATCTACGGAAGGGAAGGGCGGGAAGGTTTTGCAAATACGGTCCTGATACCAGAAGGCAACGGATGAAATGTCATCCTGAAGGGGAAGGTAGCGCTTGTTGCTTCTCCAGCCCAAAGCCTGAATGGTAACCTTTATATCCTTCTTAAAGTAGACAGGATCGTTTATGTGCCATCTGTAAAGTGAAAAACGCTGCTGC
>JAZSAR010000084.1:0-2164 GCA_045601965.1 Clostridia bacterium | reverse complement strand
AAAATGGCAGTAAAAATTATTATGTTGGTGGTATTCTTCGCGGTTATGATAGGCGTCGGAGTATACTGCAGAAAAAGCGCAACAAATGTATCAGGCTTCGTTTTAGGCGGAAGAAATGTAGGTCCCTGGCTTACGGCTTTTGCTTACGGCACATCTTATTTCTCAGCGGTTATTTTCGTAGGCTATGCAGGTCAGTTCGGCTGGAAGTTCGGCGTGGCTTCAACCTGGATTGGTCTCGGAAACGCCTTTATCGGCTCTCTTCTTGCCTGGATTATCCTGGGAAGAAGAACACGTCTTCAGACGCAGCATCTCGGAACTGCTACAATGCCCGAATATTTCGGAAAGCGTTTTGAAAGCAATTCTTTGAAAATAGTTGCTTCGGCAATTGTTTTCATATTCTTAATTCCTTACACAGCATCGCTTTACAACGGCCTTTCAAGACTTTTTGAAATGGCATTCCCCGGTGTATCCTACAACGTATGCGTTATTATAATGGCGGTACTTACGGGTATTTACGTTATCGCCGGCGGATATATGGCAACGGCAATCAACGACTTTATCCAGGGCATCATAATGATCGGCGGAATCATAGCGGTTATCGGTGCCGTACTGGGCAGCCACGGCGGATTCGTTGCATCGCTTACAGAGCTTGCCGAGGTTGAATGTGTAAATGTCAACGGAGATGTGCTTCCCGGCGGCTTTGCTTCGTTCTTCGGCCCCGATCCCTTCGGACTTTTATGTGTTGTAATTTTAACATCCTTAGGTACATGGGGACTTCCTCAGATGGTTCAGAAGTTTTATGCGATAAAGAGCGAAAACAATATAGCCAAGGGTACGATAATTTCAACAATATTTGCAATTATCGTTGCAGGCGGATGCTACTTTTTGGGCGGATTCGGAAGAATTTCCGGTATCGAAGCGGAAGCGGGAACTCCCGTTGGCGGATTTGATGCCGTTGTTCCCAAAATGCTTGAAAATCTTCCCGACATTTTAATCGGTGTTGTAATCGTTTTAGTTCTTTCGGCATCCATGTCAACTCTTTCAAGTCTTGTACTTACATCAAGCTCAACTCTTACCCTTGATATGATTAAGGGCCACATCGTTAAAAAGATGTCTGAGAAAAAGCAGGTATTCATTATGCGAATCTTCATAGTTGTGTTCATCGCAGTATCTGCATTTATCGCAATTAACAAGGATAAATTGGGCTACATAGCGGATATGATGGGTATTTCCTGGGGCGCACTGGCAGGCGCGTTCCTTGCCCCCTTCTTATACGGCTTATACGGTAAGTGGGTTACAAAAGCTTCGGTTTGGGCAAGCTTTGCATTCGGCTCTCTTTTGATGATAGCAAATATGCTCATGAGAGGAAGCTTCCCTGCACTTTTGCAGTCTCCCATAAACTGCGGTGCGGTTGCGATGATCGGCGGACTTATCATAGTTCCCGTAGTCAGTCTTATAACTCCCAAAATGAAGAAGGAAAAGGTTGACCTTATGTTTAACTGTTACGACAGAAAGGTACTCGTTAAGGCAACAGATGCCCTTGGCGAAGAAGAATAAAATTAAAGCATACGGCACTGCCGTATGCATACCAATCGGGAAAGACCTTCCCGATTGGTATGCATTTAGTAAATACCCTTTTGAAAGGAAGGTAAAAATATGCCTATTACAGATTTTCTTGAAAAAAATGCGAGACTTCATCCGAATGAGGTTGCTCTGGTTGAAGTGAATCCCGCAAATCAACCGGATAAAAACTTATCCTGGCACGAATACAGCCTTATTGAGGCTACGGCAGGGGAGAAATACCGCCGTGAAATTACCTGGAAGGAGTTTGACGTTGCGGCAAACCGCTTTGCAAACCTTCTTCTTACAAGAGGCGTTAAAAAGGGAGACAAGGTTGCAATTTTAATGATGAACTGCATCGACTGGCTTCCCATCTATTTCGGAATACTGAAATCCGGTGCTATTGCGGTGCCTATGAACTTCCGCTTTTCCGCAGAGGAAATTGAATATTGCTCTGACCTGGCGGATGTTTCTGTTCTGGTTTTCGGACCCGAATTTACGGAAAGACTTAATTCGATTCTTCCAAAGCTTGAAATTAAGCACTATTTCTTTGTAGGTGACGATAAGCCCGATTTTGCAGACAGCTATGCCGAAATGATAGGCT
>JAZSAR010000083.1:0-2563 GCA_045601965.1 Clostridia bacterium | reverse complement strand
GCAAAAAGTGCCGTTGAAATGGCGTGTGTGCCCGAAATCATAGTGTACCTTACAAGGGCGTCCTCAGCTTCAAAAACGTCGGCATACACTCTGTCAAGCGCATCACGCCCCATATCGTCATAGCCGTAGCCCGTTGTGCCGTTAAGGTGTGCCGCACCGATATGGTTATCGGCAAAGGCCTTTAAGACCTTTGCCTGATTGTATAAACAAACCTCTTCAATTTTTTTGAATTTTTCGGAAACCGCCTCTTCTGCGCGGGATATTATATCCATTGTTTTATCCGAAAACTTATACAAATTTCCAAGCATTATATTTCATAGCCCAGAGAAAATGCCTTTAAGTTGATATCAAGGAATTTTTCCGGTACTGTCTCCTTTATAACTTCTGTCCATGTTTCCTTGGGAATGTCGGTGTTCTTTGCAAGTAATCCGATTAATACAACATTTACCGCCTTGGAGCTTCCTGCCTCTGTTGCAAGGCTAAGTGCATCAATCGCTGTTATATCAACGGAAAGTGCCTTTATTTTTTCAATTATTGCTTCGGGATATTTTGCCTTACCGATAATAACGGGCATAGGATCGATGTTGTGTGAGTTTACAAGAAGTCTTCCGCCTTTTTTAAGAAACTCAAGGCTTCTCATTGCTTCAAGCTCTTCAAATGCCATAATAATATCGGCTGATCCTTCTCCGATAACGGGAGAATATACGTTTTCGTTTCCGTAGCGAACATAGGTTACAACGCTTCCGCCTCTCTGGCTCATACCGTGAACCTCGCTCACCTTAACGTCATATCCGCACTTTATTGCAACGTTGCCGAGTATTCTGCTGGCAAGAAGCGTACCCTGTCCGCCAACGCCAACTATCATAATTGATGTATTCATTACGCTTCCTCCTTTTTAAGTGCTTTCTTTGCACAAAGCTGTGCACAGTATCCGCATCCGTTACACTGGGTTTTGTCGATGTTGATCTTTTCACCGTCAAAGCTTATTGCGGGACATCCTATCTTCAAGCACATCTTACACTTTACGCAGTCGCTTGTAACTGTCATTTTGCCTTCGTACTTAACGCTCTTTAAGAGTGCGCAGGGACGCTGTGCGATAATAACGGAGGGCTCTTTCTTGGCAACCTCTTCCTTTACAACTGCCTTGAAGCCCTTAAGGTCAAAGGGGTCGGCAACTCTGATATTCGGAACGCCGATTGCTTCGCAAAGCTTTACAAGGTCAACCTGGGGAGCGGCTTCGCCTCTTATGGTTTTACCGGTAAGGGGATTGTCCTGATGACCTGTCATACCTGTTATGGAGTTATCAAGGATAATTACTGTGGAGTTACCCTTGTTATATACAACGTTGATAAGTCCCGTAATACCGCTGTGAATGAAGGTGGAGTCACCAAGTACTGCAACGGTTTTTCCCGAAACCTCGGGATTTGCCTTATCCATACCGTGAGCAAGACCGATTGATGCACCCATACATACGCAGGCATCAACGGAAGACAAGGGCTCAAGAGTACCAAGTGTATAGCATCCGATATCGCCGCAGACACGAAGACCTAAGGATGATAACGCATAGAATGTTCCTCTGTGGGGGCATCCTGCGCAAAGCACGGGAGGACGCATAGGAGCAGCTTCTTCCACCTTTACGCTTTCTGCTCTTTTTTCGCCGAGTACAACCTCTTTAATCATATCAGCAGAATATTCTCCGATTAAAGTGAAGGCATCCTTTCCGGTTACTTCGATGCCCATTGCCTTTATATGCTCTTCAAAGAAGGGATCAAGCTCTTCAATTACGTAGAGCTTTTCAACCTTCGATGCAAATTCCTTTATAAGGTTGTCGCAAAGAGGATAAACCATACCGAGCTTTAAGTAAGACACCTTATCACCAAGAGCTTCCTTTGCATACTGATAGCAGATACCTGATGTAATAACACCGATTTTTGTATCGTTGTATTCAACCTTGTTAAGTGAAGATGTATCAGAATAAACCGATGCATCCTTAAGTATTTCCTCCAAAACGGGATGACGGCGTTTTGCCATAGCCGGCATCATTACGTTCTTCATGGGGTTTTTAACGTATTCCTTTTCAATTTCTTCCCTTTCGCCCACTTCAACAAGGCTCTGAGAATGGGACACTCTTGTTGTAAGTCTTAAAATTACGGGAAGGTCAAACTTTTCGCTTATCGCGAAAGCTTCCTTTGCAAAGCTTAAGCACTCCTGACTGTCGGAGGGTTCAAGCATAATGGCCTTGGATGCCTTTGCATAGTTACGGCTGTCCTGCTCATTCTGTGAGCTGTGCATACCGGGATCGTCCGCAACGCAGATTAAAAGACCTGCATTTACGCCCGTGTATGTAGTTGTAAATAAAGGATCTGCCGCAACGTTCAAGCCAACGTGCTTCATAGCGCAGACAGATCTTCCTCCGCCCATAGCGGAACCGATTGCCGTTTCAAGCGCAACCTTTTCATTGGGTGCCCACACAACGTGAGGGCAAGGAAGTGTTGCCATATATTCCATTATTACCGTGCTGGGTGTTCCGGGATAAGCAGATGCAACCTTTACGCCTGCTTCA
>JAZSAR010000082.1:0-10274 GCA_045601965.1 Clostridia bacterium | reverse complement strand
TAGATTCTCAGGTCTACGTCCCTATGAGAGGAGTCTGCAAGTCTGCACTTGCGTATTAATTTAACCATAGTGTTTCACTCCTATTTTATTGTTTATTAAAAGGGCTTAATTTTTTATTTTTTGTCCTTCTAATTATTTGTTAGTTTTTTAGAGTCCTTTTTGTGCCGCTTTTATTTTTTACGCAAAAAATACGCTGTATTTACGCACATTTTACGCACAGAAACCCTTGCACTTCAAGGTTTTATACGCAAATACGCGCTTTTTCGAGAAAGAAAAGGTAGATTTGAGCCTTGATATGATCCGATGATGCTTTTATGGGATTTTTTATATATAAAGAAAACAAGTGTTTCGTTTCCGAAACACTTGTTTTCTTCTCGTTATTTATTTGTTCGTTTGAGGCTTACTTTTCCTAAAAAATTTCGCTAAAGCAAAAAGTCGCCTTAAGGTGACTTTTACATAGAGTGATCCTATAATTATCAAGGTAGTAAGCGAAGGAAGGGTTGCTTATTTAGCGAAAGCTTTTTGCAGGATTTTCTTTGGGAGGCGATTTAATAAAAACTAACTTTTTTCAATAAAAAAACAGAAAAATCCCATTGTGTTGTATATTAAGCGATGCTATAATGATAATGGCATAAGTGTTTGCAAATATATAATGATTATATAAAGACAAAGCGGATGCAAATCGCATTTATAATGAAAGAAGGTAATTTATATGTTTAATATGGTAGTTACAGATTATGACAGATGGGTGTATGAAAATGAAATAAAGGATTTTTTGCCCAAGGAATTTATAGATTTTCACATACATTCATACAAAAATACATTTAAGCGTACAGGCCATTCTAACGGCGGCTCAAAGTGGACACGCCTGATTTCGGATGAAATGACCACAGAGCAGATGATGGATTGCTTTAGTCAGTATTTTCCTGAAAACAAGGTTACACCTCTTGTTTTCGGAAGCTGCGTCCGCGATTTTAATGAAACAAACACTTATGTAATGGAAGAAGGAAAAAAGTGGGGATATCCCACTTTATACAGATGCTCCTATGATATGGATATAAACGAGCTTGAAAAAAGAGTAAACGAGGGTGGCTTTTTAGGACTTAAGCCCTATCTTTCATACTGCCCCTCATATATTCCTTCAAAGGAGGTTCGTATATTTGACTTTTTACCCGAAGAACAGCTTAAGGTTGCGGATAAAAACGGATGGATTATTATGCTTCATATCGGCCGTGACGGTCGTCTTAAGGACCCTGTAAATATCGGTCAGCTTATGGAAATTGAAGAAAAATATCCCAATGTAAAGCTGGTTGTGGCTCACATCGGAAGAGCTTATTCCAAAGAGGATATCGGAAATGCCTTTGAAATACTTGGTAAAACAAAAAATATGTACTTTGATTTTACGGCAAATGTGTGCGACGATGCAATTCGTGAGTGCATCAAGGCGGTAGGACCCAAGCGTCTTATATATGGCTCTGACCTTCCCGTTGCAATAATGCGTATGTACAGAATTACAGAAAACGGTGTGTACTACAATGTAGTTCCCCGTGGTCTTTACGGCAATGTAGAGGGCGAGCCCCATATGCGTGAGACCGATGAAGAAAATGTAACCATTATGATGTATGAGCAGATTCGTGCAATGAAGAGAGTTGCAGAAGAGCTGAAGCTTACAAAAGAAGATATAGAAGATATTTTCTGCAATAATGCCAAGAGGCTTCTTGGGATGAAATAATAAAAGAATAGAAAACGCCTTGAAAACTCAGGTTTTCAAGGCGTTTTGTTTATTTCAATTCATATTCTGTGTTAGCAATCGTAAGCTTAAAGTTATCAAGATTTTCCTATTTTACTCCGTTTACATAAAAGCCGTTAATTACAATGTTTTTATAAACCATATTTTCATCTAAGGACTTTAATGTGATGGGGCTGTTTGCTCAATCTTTGCACTTGTATCTCTATCTGCCATTTTTTGTACCATTCTTGATAATCTTGATTGAACCGCAATTAGGACAGAGACTTTTCTTTTATTCTTCTATTCCCATAACTTCCTTTTTGAAAAGCTTCATCTGTGCATCCGATGGTCTGAAATCGGGGTTTGAGCAACATGGAAGAGTAGGTTCTTCCCCATCTTTTCCGGGGAAGGGAGAAAGATTATCGTTTTCGTATTTTTTAACATCATCTTCATTATTGAAGTCGGGGATATCCTTCGGAACTCCGCCTTCAAGCATACTTCTGTGGGCAAGAATTGCAACAGAAGACATTGTTATTGCAGATTCAATATCAAAGGGATGGGGTGGCTGCTCTCCCTTTTCAATGCACTCCAAGAACATTCTTGCAGTGACAAAGTCGGCTCCGCCGTGACCGCTCTTTTTGATAAGCTCTTCATCGTTATCATTCCACTGAGCATCGTAGGTGGAAATTTCATCGAAATTCTCGGGCTTTGACCATTTGTTTAAGTGAAGTACCATTTTTTCGCCGAGACCGCGGATGTTTTCAATCTGACCTTCCGTTCCGCAAACTCTGTATGCATTATGATGTCCGCCGAATGAGGCATGGCCGGTGAAACGGAACACAGAACCATCATCATTCTGTGTGGTGATAATTGCAACTCTGTCTCCTCCTCTTGATGCGGTGGGGATATCTTCATCTAAGAGAGGCTCATAAACCGCAAGGGCAGAAACCTTTTTAGGCGTTGCACCTGTTGCGTGCATAATGGGACCCAATGAATGAGTTATATAATATGTACGGGGCAAAAAGTTTCTCCAATGGCCGGGGTAGTAGTTATATGTTTTCTTGGGTCCGATTTCTCTGGGATTGCCAGGATGATTGTATTCACCCTCGGCATAAAGAAGTCTTCCGAGAACTCCTGAATCACAAACTCTTTTTATTTCGCGGTTAAATATCATCTGGGGATAGTTTTCTGCCAAGAAATAAATGGACTTGCTCTTTTTGAAAGCACGAAGAAGCTCTATTCCTTCTGCCATAGTGGCGTTACTTATGCACTCTGAAAATACGTGGATACCCTTTTCAAAGCAACGGATTGCATAGGGTGTGTGTTCATGGAAAAAGTTTGCAAGAATAACCGCATCCATATCATGCTCGATAAAGGAATCGAAATCGGTGTACTTGGCAACAGTATTACCAAGCTCTGCCGCCGCCTTTTCAAGTCTTTCCTCGTGGAAATCACAAATTGCCACGAGCTCTGTATTGAGAAGAAGGAAGTTTCTTGCAATGTCCATTCCTCTGCCTGCACCAAAAATACCAACTTTAATTTTAGACATATTATCGTCCTCCTTTTTTCTTAAGTATAGCATATTTTTCTCATCAATCAATAGAAAAAATCCATTTATTTATGTGAAAAAGTTTGATATTGAAATTGTTAAATTTATATTTTTTCTCTTTTTTAGTCATACAAAGATCTCATTTTAACTGATTTTATCACTTTCTCGGAAAAAGCCACCATACCAATCAGATAATTCCCATGTTGTTATATCTTGTAGGTAATCCGTCTCCATAAATATGTGACATATCAGAATGAGTCTTTACGACAGGAATTAAGGGCTCTTTGGAGCTTAAGCCGAAATCTATTACCGTAACACCGGTTGTACATATATCAAAATGAGTTGCAAAGAAAGGATGCTTGTACCATTCACGACCGAGGAGTCTTACCTCTTCCGACATAAAAACTTCTCTTGTCTATTTATCCCAGTAGCACCACTTTTTCCTTATCCCGAATTCCTGACCTGCGTATTTTTCATTTGCCCAGTCAAGCTCCTTTATCTCCAGCTTTGAAATTTCAGACAACGGCTTTGCCGTAAGTATTGCTCTTCTGGAGGTTGATGCATAAAATTCGTCAATTCCCGAATGCGCCAGCCGTCTCCCAAGGTCTTCTGCCTGACGCTCGCCTAATGGGGGTCAAAGAGTCGGGATCGTATATAGGATCTCCGTGTCTTATGTAATATAAAAGCATATTTCTCCCTCGTTTATTTACTTAAAATCGTAAATCCTTTGCCTTTAAGTGTAATATCGCCCGATACCTTTTCGCCGGTAAGTATATTTGTAAATTCTTCCTTTAAGGAAACCTTCTGTTCCTCTGTACCGGAGATATTCATAACGAAGAAATATTCTTCGCCGTCGCCTTCTCTCTTTGTAACTCGGATAAAATCGTCACCAGTAATTTCAGAAAGGGGTAATACATCGCAGGTTTTAAGTGTTTCGGGGATGAAATCCGACAAGAAATCGAGGCCGGGATTAAAACCGATGTAGTAAGCTGCGCCTTTGCCGTAGTTTTTACGGAGTACGGCAGGAGAGCCTTCTAAAATGTCTGACTTAAATGTCATTAAAGTTTCGGCATCATCGGGAATAATTAATTCTGCATGAAGACGAACGGGATATTCCTTATCGCCTGAAATAACGGCGTTGGGGGCGGGTGCACCTGCACCGTAATAGTCAACCTCGTCAACACGGAGACCGAAAAGCTCACGAAGGCCTGCACCGGGCATTCCGCCTATGTAGTTTAAGTCGTTTTCGTTGGCATTTGCCGCAAGGCAGGTGGAAATAAGTGTTCCGCCGTCTGCTACAAACTTCTTTAATTTATCTGCAATTTCTTCTGTCATAATATAGGGAAGGGGAAGCATAATTACCTTGTACTTTGAAAAGTCCATATCATAGGAAATTATATCAACGGGGATATTTTTGTCCCATACGGAGTTAAAGAGGTTTCTTGTAAGTGCGAAATATCCGTTGGTGTCCTGAGGAGCATAGTAAGCAAGTCCCTGATCGAGTGCCCATTGAGTTCTGTAATCATAAACTATACCAACCTTGGCATCAGCCCCTGTGCCGATTACACCGTCAAGCTTTTCAAGCATTTCGCCTGTGGTTTTTACCATTTTAAATACTCTGTTATCGCTCTTTCCGTAGTGGTCAACCACCGCACCGTGGTTCTTTTCGCAAGCACCTCTGCCCTTACGCCACTGGAAATACTGAATGGTATCAGCACCATGGGCAATAAAGTTAACGGCTTCAGCAATCTGCTCATCAGCGGTTTTTACCTTGTGATAGGTAACGTGACCTAAATTTATACCGGGAGCAGATTCCATAACCATAAAGGGCTGACCTTCCTTTACGCCACGGCAGAAAGTGCAGTGATATGCGCAGTATTTGGCAAAGCCCGTGAAATCGCTGCTCCATCTGGGATAAAGGTCAACAGAGTGAACATCTAAAACCTTGCCCATTTTGAAGTGGTCAAAGCCGATATGCATAGGCATACAGTTGGTGGTAACGGGAAGGTCTGAATATTTTTTAATTGCCGCCTTTTCATGAGCTGCAATGTCTATAATCTGCTCGGAGCAAAATTCCTTCCAGGCAAGGTTAAGTCCCAGAACACAGGTATCGCCTGCGGGACCTGTTGCGGCGGAGCCTGCGGCTGTAGCGTTGCGGGGAGGCTCGATTTCATCAAAGCTTCCGAAGCGGTGGCTCCAGAATCTTGTCCAGTATTCGTGATTTAACTTATCGATGTCGTTATCAAACTTAACCCTTAAAAAGTCCCTGAACTTTTCTGCACACTTGTCGCAGTAGCATCTTCCGTAAAGCTCGTTGGAAATGTGCCACGCAACAACGGCAGGGTGCTTTCCGTAACGCATCGCGAGCTTTTCGTCAATTATTCTTACCTTCTCACGGAAAACGGGAGAGGAGAAGCAATGATTGTGGCGGGAGGAAAATTTATTTCGGGCAAGGGTTTCGTTAACTCTTAAAACCTCAGGATATTTGTCGGAAAGCCACTTGGGGCGAGCGGCACTGGGGGTTGCAAGAACAACCTTGCCGCCAGCCTTATGGATTTTATCAATGATTGTATCAAGCCAGGTAAAATCGAAAACGCCTTCTTCCTTTTCAATTTCTGCCCAGGAGAAAACGCCTACGGTAAATTCGTTTAAGTGACCTTCCTTCATCAATGCCATATCTTCGTCCCATATTTCGGGAGTTTCAATCCACTGTTCGGGATTATAGTCACCGCCGTGGAGGAAATGGGGAAAATCCTTGGAAATAGGAGGATATTTTTTCATTTTAATCGTCCTTTCTTAAATTGACGCTTCTATTATTTAGTAATTGTAATTTCCTGCGATTCTCCGTTCCACGCCACATTATAGCCAAGCTGTTCGGATACAAATCTTACGGGGATAAAGGTTCTGGAATCCTTTATTACAGGAGCTATTCTCAATGTGTAGCGAACACGTCCGTAGGCGGGATCTTCAACAAACACAAGCTTATAGTCAACCTGAAGTGTGATGTCTGCACCGCCCCCTGATGTAATTCCTATTGTCTGATTATCACCGTTCCAAGAAATTTCCGCACCCATAAGTTCAAGCAATCCACGGAGGGGAATAAATGTTGTTCCGTCTGCGATGTAAGGAGCAACGTCGATTGTCTTTGTTCCTTCTCCGCTTTCGTTATTATATTTAATTTCGTTTGAGCCGATTTTAAGCACATACTTTTCTCCAGAATTGTCGTGACCGCCAAGCTGATAGAAGGAAAGTTCAGAAGCACTTACTCTCTTTGCAAAATAGTCTGTTACATAAAACTCGAAATATCTTGCATCAATTTCCTCGGGCAAAGTGAATTTTACGGAAGAGGTGCCCTTTTCAATTTTGAAATCCTCGAAAAGAGTTACCCAGTTTTCATCGTCTGCACTTGCGTAGATATCAACAGAAAGCCAGCATCCGTGGAAGTCCGTTGTCTGACGGGGAGTATAAACGACTTCCTTTACCTTTGTAACCCTTCCTAAGTCAACAAACAAGATTACTTCTTCGCCGGGTTTAAGCTCTTCTGTCTGCCAGAAGGACTTTGTTGAGCCGTCAAAGATTTTATCGGGAGTGTAGCTAAGCCAGCACTTACCGTCATATGAGGCAGCAAAGTTCTTTGCATCGATGGGGTAAACTGCACCGGTTTCTTCTATTTCCTTAAATTTATCATAGGAAACGGTTTCAAGCTCAGGATTTTCAGATAAAACATAAACCTCTGCCAATGTACCGTAACCCTTCTGCGTTGCCACAGCCTCAATTCTTAACTTTGTTGCTTTTATGTTGGAAAGGAAGAATAATTCTTTGTCACCTGTGGAGTTCTCAAAAGTCACCTTTTCCCCTATGAGCACCCATTCGCTGTCAGCTTTTTCTGCCGCATAAACATTTACTATAATAAAGTTTCCGTTTGTAGAATCCTGTCTTGGCACAAGGTTTATACCTGAGATAGTCTGCTCTGTTCCAAAGTCGATATCCACATAGTAAGGAGGATTGTCGTGGCTTAAAATAGCCCCGTCCTTCGCTTCATAATCAGAGTGCCAATAAGTTTTTAAATCCCCGTCAATTGCACGGGCGATGCCAATCTTGGCAGAGTTAACCTTTATGTTCCAAGTCTTTCGGGAAAGATAGGGAACGCCGTTTTTAGCAGTTCCCTCTGATACTGCTTCTTCTTTAGTTTCGGTTTTTTCTGTAGATTCGGCACTTATCGGAATGTCCGCCTTTTCTATAAACTGGATTTCCGCAGCTGTTCCGTATCCACCGATGGTTTCGGTAATTTCAATTTCTATTATCTTTGCCTTTTTCGTCTCCCAGATAACTATCTCAGGGGCGTTCTCTGCTATTTTATTGGTATAGTTGAAAGTACCTGAATAAAAATTCTCAAAGGTAGTTCCGTCAACAGAACCTTTTATGCTGTACGCTTTTATGGTTCCGTTAGCATTGTCGGTTCTTGGTGTATATTTCCACCCCGAAACGTCCTTGACTTCAGGGAATTCCACTCTAATTGTATAGGGAACGGTATCTTTTTCCGAAACCTTTCCGTCAACCGCCTTGTAGAAGGAGTGCCAATAGGTATTTGTTTTTCCGTCAAAGGCTTTTGCCGCTGTAAGGTTTCCAAAAGCACTTGTCTGGTCTATCTTCCAGCTTTCTTCAAAGGGAATGTATGTTATTTTGTCAGCTTCTCCATTTCCCTCTTTATATGCTTCGCCATTTTTTATAGCTTCACCGTTTGTTCCATTAAGAAACTCAATTTCTGCCGCTGTTCCGTAACCGCCAATACTGCTTGTTACTTCGATTTTTATTGCCTTCATAGTGTATGCACCCCAGGAAGCTTCGGTGGGTGTGAAGTCAGCTATTTTCTTTGAAGCATAGTCAAATGAACCTGCAAAGATTTTAACAAAACTTTCTCCGTCTTTTGATGCATAGATATTATAGGTAAGTGCCGTTCCCGTAGTCTTATCACTGCGGGGAGTATAACGCCAGCCGGACACTTCCATATCCTTGCCAAAGTTAACTGTTATTACAAAAGGAGCGGTATCCTTATTTGTAATAACACCATCTTCCACTGTGTATTTGCTATGCCAATAGTTTTGCAGTTTTCCGTCAAAAGCGTTTTTAATGCTTGTTCCCATCTGGCTTGATGCTAAAATTTCCCATGTATCTTCAACAGGGATAACTTCTCCTGCCGCACTTACCGACATACACATAGGTAAAACCATAAGAAGGGATAAAATTATTGCAAATATTTTTTTCATCATTCATACCTCCTTTAGTTTAAGTGGGAAAGCACAGCTTCAACTGTAGAAGCAGGTGCTCCTTCCTTACTTACTGTGTATATTCCGTTACCCAGGCTCTTAACTTCCCAACCATAGCAATCGGAAATTAAGGTTAAGGGGATTAAGAATCTTCCGTTTTCGTAAATTACGGGGTTTGTAAGTGACTTCATAACTCCGTTTACTCTCACTTCCTTTGAGCCTAAAATCGTGCAAGTGAAAGTATTATTTATAATTTCTTTCTTGTCTGCACACAAGTCATAATGATAGGTGTAATATCTGTTATTTATGCTGTCATACTCTGTCTTTGAGTGCCCGTATTCCATGATTTCGTTGTATGCATCCTCAGGGATGTAGAGCGTTCCGTTTATTTCAACGGGTGTAACTCTTATATCGGATTCCAATGTATATCTCTTTGCACCGCAAGCAATAATCTTTGCCGCACCTGCCTTTAATACGGAAGTGGAAGTTGCTTTAAGAGATGCTCTTTCTTCTGCGGTTAATGCTGTCTGCTCGATTTCTGTAAAGAGATAGTTAAGCTTACCGTAGGGAGCAACAGAACCGTCTGTATAGAAGTTGAGGTAATCAGTTGATACATCAACGGAATCGGACCATTTAAGCTCTAAATCAACCACGCCTGTTTCGCCGATTACGCTTCTCGGAATTGCAAGCTGCATCATATTGCCGGATACGGTGTAATTTACTGTTGCAACATTGGTCTTTGTATAAGCACCGTCGGCAAAGCGAGAAACTGCACCTTTTTCCACGCTGTAGTCATAGCCTTCGAAGCCTGTTGCATAGTTTCTGTCGGTGTTTAAGTAAAGTGTAAGGAAGTTATCAGAGTCCTTGATATCCTCCTCGCATTCTACCATAAAGTAGATGTTGTCATTGTCAAAGGTAGCCTTTGCACCCTTTATGGAGTTTACAACGGTTGTGGTATAGTGCCACTTTTCTCCGTTTGTGCCTGCCTTTTCATAGCCGTATGCATCTCTTTCATAGTTCTGATATACATTTATAAACTCCGGTCCAACGCTATCCCATTGTGAAGCATCGCCTGCAAGGTCGATGGTCTTTGCACCTGTTGCAACGGGAGCTTTTCTTGCACCCTTATACTTTCTTACCAGGTCGATTAACATATTGTAGTTATCATCCTTTAAGGGGCCACGGTTAGGCTCAAAGTCACGGCTGTTTTCATAGTCGAAAAGGTCAACAAAGGCGTTTCTGTGTCTGCCGTAAGCTTCAAAATGAATTGTATTCCACTCGTTCCAACCATCAATCATCATAAATTCGGGGTCAGCATCCAAAGCAAATGCCGCCTGCTCACGGAAGAAATATGCTTCTCTCATGCCCTTTTCGGTGTAGTCCTCGCCAAAGGCTTCGGAATATGCTCTTCCCTTGCAATATTGGTCAGAAAATACACCGGTTTCTGTCTTACCGTAAACGGTGGACTGATTGATACCAACACCTACAACCACATATCCAACTCTGCCTGTTTCCTCGTTTACGTCACGGAGAGTCTGGGGGAAACATTCAAGCCACGACCATTCGTCAGGCTTTGCTTCGCCGTTTCTCGAGCCGTTGTACTTAACATTGAAGAAAGAATCTATATCCTTAAAGAGTGCTTTTTCCGCATCGGAAACAAGGGCGGATTCATAGTTTTTATAGTCTGCCCAGCCGTAAAGAAGGGGCTTTCCGTCCTTATAATACCAGA
>JAZSAR010000081.1:0-3826 GCA_045601965.1 Clostridia bacterium | reverse complement strand
AGACCTTCGTATTCTGCACCTTCTTCGTAAATTACCTTCTGTGCGATGCCCACCATCTGAAGCTCGGTAACGCCCGGGCGAAGATTTCTTATTACTTCGCTTGTTGCAAGGTCGATGATTCTGAAGCCTTCCTTTATGCATGAAAGCTCGTTTTCGCTTTTGATTTTGCGAAGATTAACCATAATATCGTTGCACTTTGAAATTTCAGCCTTCGGAAAGCTTTCTTTAAGCCCTTCAAAGATGGGAAGAGTGCATTCGACATAGCTTCCTAATCCGATTTTTATGTTTTCGCCCTTTACGCCGATTGCCGAAAAAACGTCACGGAATGTACTTGCCTGAAGCTCGGGATATGATGGATCGGCAGACTCACGGAATTCCCGGAGACAGAAAATTTTGTTCATCTTCGCAACGTCCTTTGCAAAGATAATACACTCCGGGCCCACCATTAATGCTGCATCTCCGTTAGCGGCGATGGCAACGCCTGCTCTTTCGAATAAGGGCCAGAAACCCGAAAAATATCTGGCATTGGCATAGTCGGACTCAGTTGAGCATACAACCATGACATCCAGCCCTTTGTCAGCCACCATTTTTGCGGCTTTTGCAATTCTCTCCTTGTATTCATAGTCGGGGATACAAATTCTAGACATATAAAAAACCTCCTTTATAACTTTAGTTCATTATACAGAAAGTTTTGCTGTTTGTATTTGGATAATGTTAAAAACATTTTGCACAATATTAAATAAAATTAATATAGAATAAATTTTCTGTTGACAAAACGGGTAAAAATGCTAAAATTTATGTGGGTGATGATATTATGGATTTTAAGCTTAAGGAATTTAAGATGGCAATTACGGTGAGCAGAATTGCCAACATTCATTATTTTGAATTTACAAAAGAATATCATACTACAAAAGACAGTCATGCCTTCAGAGAGCTTGTTTATGTTGATAACGGAGAGATTTCTGTAGAAGCAGAAAACTATAAAGGAATCCTTAAAGAAGGTATGATGATAATACATAAAACAGGGGAGAGTCATTCGCTCCGATGCATTAATAACACAGCCCCGAATGTAATTATTATCGGGTTTGAGTGCGAAGATAAAAAGCTTGATATGTTTTCGGGAAGTGCGATTAACTTAAACTCTGCCCTGCAGAAAATTTTAACGGAAATCATAAGAGAGGGCAGAACGGTTTTCGAAGGACCTTACGATATCCCGAATCTTCGGGATATGAAAAAAAAGAAGGATTACCCATTCGGCGCAGACCAGATGATAAAATTAAAGCTTGAAACGTTTTTAATTGAGCTTGTACGTTCATCCGAGGCGGAAAAACTATCCCCTGAAAATGAAATGAGTGACCGCCACCTATTTGAAATATGCAGCTACTTAAAGGAAAATTTCAGAGAAAAAATCACTTTGTCCGAGCTATGCTTCATCTTCGGGACAAATAAAACTACACTTTGCAGTATGTTCCGGAAGGCAACGGGTGATACGGTGATAGGATATATCAATGCACTGAAAATAAAGGAAGCGAAAAAACTTATGAGAGAGGGGAACTATAATTTATCCGAAATTGCATCCATACTCCGCTTTTCCTCGCCCCATTATTTCAGCAGACTTTTCAAGAAAATGGAAAATGTTTCTCCGTCGGATTATATAAGGACGATAAAATCAAGGCTTGATATGTAAAACAGCGTGCAGAACTTCTGCACGCTGTTTTTATAATTCCATATTTCGCAGCAGCACGGCTTTTCCGCGCCAGGAAAAGGCATAATCGCCGTATTTAGCCGCAAATTCCCTGTTTGACAGGTTTTCGATATCCTCTTTTTTGAGACAGGGGATTCTGTTTTCCGTAAACTCTGCCATAGCATAAAGCGGGGCTCTATTCATTAAGCATACATCCTGACAGGTGTCACAGCCCCAGATGAGGTTTGATTTTTTAAGCAGCTTAATTTCCTTATCCGAAAGCTCTCCCTTTTTCTGGGATATGTGACTTACGCATTTTGTCACGTCAAAGCCGTTTGCCGAAAGCGCACCGCCCGTGCAGGCATTTATGCATTTGTTGCAGGAAAGACAGCTTCCCTCAATTGGCAAGTCGGGCTCAATTTCAAGGTTCGTCAGGGCATAGCCTATGAAAAAGTATGAGCCTAAGTTTTTATTTATTAAAAGGCGGTTTTTTCCTATTACGCCAAGCCCCGCGCGGAAAGCAACATCTATGTTGTCAATGGGGCCAACATCCACGCGGATTTCAAAATCTTCCGTAAAGGGGGAAAGAAGGGCACAGAGCTTTTCTTTTGCAAGAATGTGATAGTCAATGCCCCTTGCATACATAGAAATGTTCGCCTTTTCGCTGTCCACGAAATAATAGGGGAATAAACAGCACACGGCACATTTTCCCTCGTGAATGCAAAAGCCGGTTTCTGTTATGCCAAGCTCGTTTGCTCTTTTTATTAACTCTTCTTTTATATTTTTTTCAGACATTCTATTAAAATTCCCTCCCTTACACCTCTGTTGCAAAGGATAATTTTATCGGCACCGGTCAGTTTAAAGAGCACGGCATAGGGTGTAATGCCTGCATTTATTATGTCATAACGGTCAGAAAAAGAGGGACGCTGCTTTAATATTTCCCTGTCTTCTGTCGTTATTTTACCGTAAACTTCAAAAAACTCATCACGACTCATGGCTGCACCGTCATAAAGCTTATCTGCATAGGAGAAAAGTGAGCGGATTGAACCGCCGAGCCCTATTAATACAGCATCGTCTTTTTTTTCTATAAAGGGCAGGCGGGAAAATTCGCCGGTGAAAAGAGTAATGAGAGAATCAATATCTGTTCCTTTTGCATCCGTTGCGATGACAGCACCCAGCGGAAGGGAAGTGTGTCCGCATACGGCACCGTTTTCTGCACGGATAATTTCAATGCTTCCGCCGCCGACGTCCATTAAAAAGGCGGGCTTTTTTCCTGTTAAATCCTCTGCGGCGAGATAGTCATATCTTGCCTCATCGTCACCGGAAAGAATTTCAACCTTTATGCCGGTTTTTGCATATATAATCTCTAATATTTCATCGGAATTTTCCGCACGGCGGATGGTTTCGGTTGCAACTGCCTTTACAATTTCGCATTTTTCGTGCTTTATAATGTCGGAAAATTCCAAAAGGGCCGAAAGCGTCCGCTTGAAAGGCTCTTCTTTTATTAAATTATCCTCTGAAAGACCTTCGGAAAGTCTTACATATATTCTTTTGTTGACAGAAACTTCAATTTTTCCGCCTGATATCTTCCACACGGTCATTCTGGCGGAGTTTGAGCCTAAATCGATTATTGCGATTTTCATAATTAGCTCCTTTACTTTTCTTTTTATATCTGCTATTATAACTAAAGGTGATTTTATGGTAGATTATTGTCTTTCATTCCTGAATATGGAGAAAAAGAACTTTGCTGAGAGAACAGCAGAAGAAAAATTTTGGGAAGAAGCCTGCACAATCCTTTGCGAAAACGGAACTTTTTACGTTTCTGCAGTTCCCGGAATTCTTGGCGAAATAAGAAAAATGGACGATTATTTTTCCTATGAAAGCATGGAAAAGCTTTGCGCACTTTCTGAAAAATATCTTATCGGAAAGGGTTTTACTCCCGACAAACATATAAGCATAATAAGATGCTTTGACCTTACCGGAGTTTCGGGGTGCGAAACGGAGGCTGTGCTTCTTATGGGATGTGAAGAAGATGCACTTTTTTCGGATTTACCTTATCTTGTATCAAAGGGCCCCGTTTACGGGATGATAAAAGACGGAAAGGTTGTATCTTTGGCAGGTGCGGTATAAGTCGGAGGCCAA
>JAZSAR010000080.1:0-6623 GCA_045601965.1 Clostridia bacterium | reverse complement strand
GGAGCTTTTAACACTTTTTGAAAAGCACTTAATCAGCCGTGATATGATTAAAAATCCTCTTCCCTCCGCTGTTTTGCTTAACAAGGACGAAAGTGTTTCCATAATGCTTATGGAGGAGGATCACATAAGACTTCAGGTTATTCTTCCCGGCTATCAGACAAAGGAAGCACTTAAAACCGCATCGGATTATGAGAAGCTTCTTGACGGAAGATTCGGCTTTGCTAAGGATGAAAACTTAGGCTATCTCACAGCCTGTCCCACCAACCTTGGAAGCGGCTTAAGAATTTCCGCAATGCTTCACCTTCCCGCCCTTACCATGACAAAAAGAATAGGACATATGCTTAATTCCGTGGGTAAGCTCGGTCTTACCATAAGAGGTATGTACGGCGAAGGCACCGAGGCAAGAGGCTGTTTATACCAGCTTTCAAATCAGGTTACCCTGGGAATGACGGATGAA
Source organism: Clostridia bacterium (assembly GCA_045601965.1). Lineage (GTDB taxonomy): Bacteria > Bacillota > Clostridia > CAKSNL01 > HGM11501 > HGM11501. Next base: position 6,166 of record JAZSAR010000080.1, on the reverse strand, counting down.
GAAATATTAACCAAGGTAAATTCCGTAATTGACCAGATAGTATCAATCGAAACAAAGCTGCGAGAGGATATATTAAAGGCAAACGAAACGGAAATTAAAAACCGTGTTATGAGAGCATACGGTATACTTAAAAATTCCTATTCATTGACAAGCGAGGAAGCAATAGGTTACCTTTCCGACGTAAGACTCGGAAAGGCGTTCGGAATAATTGATACTGAATATAAAAATATTTCAACACTCCTTGTAAAGGGCTCTCCCGCCTGCCTCATTTCCGAGGAAGGGCTTCTGGATCCTCTGGCTCGCGATTTAAGGCGGGCAAATTTAGCAAAAGAAATTTTATGAAAGGATGATTTAAATGGCATCTTTTGAAGACAGATTTACAGAAAAAGCCAAGCACGTTTTGTCGGCAGCCCAGGACTTTGCCGAGAAAATGGGCACCGGCTTTGTGGGAAGCGAGCATCTTCTTTTAGGCTTACTTGACGAAGAAGCAGGCTCGGCATACCGCTATCTTACAAGCAAGGGCGTAACCCAAAATGCTGTAATTGACAAGATTTCCGAAATTTTGGACATTTCCGGCAGCGCCAAAGCCGTTACAGAATACACCCCCAGAACCAAGCGTATTCTCGAAATAAGCTTTATGGAGGCAGGAAACTTAGGCTCGGGCTATATCGACACGGAACACATTTTGCTTGCCATATTCCGTGAAGGACAAAATGTTGCACTCCGCATCCTCTCCTCTATGGGGCTTCCGAGAAATGCATATAACGAGATACTTACCTTTATGGTGGGCGGAAACGAAAACGCGGCTTCTCCCAATAACGGCAATGCTCAGAGTAATCCCAAAAAGAGTAAAACCCCCACTTTAAGCCAGTTTGGCAGAGACCTTACAAAGCAAGCAAAGGAAGGAAAGTTTGACCCGGTTATAGGCAGAGACGAAGAAATTAACCGCGTTATTCAGATTTTATCCCGCAGAAGCAAAAATAATCCCTGCTTAATCGGCGAGCCCGGCGTTGGTAAAACCGCCATCGCCGAAGGCCTTGCACAGATGATTGCAGAAGGTAATGTCCCCGAAAACCTCCGCGGAAAAAGCCTGTTTACATTGGATTTATCCTCAATGCTTGCAGGTGCAAAATACAGAGGTGAATTTGAGGAAAGGCTTAAAACCGCCGTTGATGAAATTATAAAAAGCGGAAACGTGGTTTTGTTTATCGACGAAATTCACACCATCATAGGTGCAGGTGCCGCAGAGGGAGCAATTGATGCATCCAACATATTAAAGCCCTCCCTCGCCCGGGGTGAGCTACAGTTAATCGGTGCAACCACCATAAACGAATACAGAAAATATATTGAAAAGGATGCGGCACTCGAACGCCGTTTCCAGCCCGTAACCGTGGGCGAACCCTCGGTTGAAGAAACAATCGAAATCCTCAAGGGCTTAAAGGATAAGTACGAAGCCCATCATAATGTGGAAATCACACCCGAGGCAATTAATGCTGCGGCAAAGCTTTCCGCAAGATATATTTCAGACCGTTTCCTTCCCGATAAGGCAATAGACTTGATTGACGAAGCCTGCTCCAAGGCAAGGATGATTACCTTAACGCCTCCCGATGAGCTTAAAGCAATCGAAGAAGAGCTTGCCGAAGTTAAAAAAGAAAAGGATGCGGCAATAGCTTCCCAGGAATTTGAAAACGCCGCACTCCTTCGTGACAAGGAAAAGGAGCTTTCGGAAAACCTCCGCCTTAAAAAGGACGAGTGGAATAAGAAAAACACCGAACGTCACACAGTTATCACCGATGAGCACATCGCATCAATCCTTTCTGACTGGACGAAAATTCCCGTAAGCAGACTTGGTGAGGACGATGCAAAAAGGCTATTAAAGCTTGAAGAAACCCTTCACGGCAGAGTAATCGGTCAGCATGATGCGGTAAGTGCCGTATCCCGTGCCATAAGGCGTGGCAGAATGGGACTAAAAGACCCCAAACGTCCCATAGGCTCCTTCATCTTCTTAGGCCCCACCGGTGTGGGTAAGACGGAGCTTTCAAAGGCACTTGCCGAGGCTATGTTTGCCGACGAGGATGCAATGATAAGAATTGATATGTCAGAATATATGGAAAAGCATTCGGTATCAAAGCTTGTGGGCTCCCCTCCCGGCTATGTTGGCTTTGAAGAGGGCGGTCAGCTTACGGAAAAGATAAGAAGAAAGCCCTATTCCGTTATTCTTTTTGACGAAATTGAAAAGGCACATCCCGATGTATTCAACATTATGCTCCAGATATTGGACGACGGTATTTTAACCGATTCCCAGGGCAGAAAGGTTGATTTCAGAAACACGGTTATCATAATGACATCAAACATCGGTGCAAGAAAAATTACCGATACCGCAAAGTCCATTGGCTTTTCGGACAATAATGCCGATGCCGATTATGAAAAGATAAAGGACGGCGTTTTGTCCGAGCTTAAAAAGGAGTTCCGCCCTGAATTTCTTAACCGAATTGACGAAATAATCGTTTTCCATAAGCTTACGGAGCCGGAAATAAAGGAAATTGCATCCCTTATGCTTGAAAGCGTTAAAAAGAGAATGAAGGCAATGGAAATAGATGTTGAGTTTACCGACAATCTCGTTTCCATGATTGCGAAGGAAGGCTTTGATGCAACCTACGGTGCCCGCCCCTTAAGACGTGCAATTCAGACAAAGGTTGAAGACTTTTTAGCAGAAAAAATGCTGGAAGGCGTAATAAAAGCCCCCTGCTCCATAGTCATTGACTATGATGGCGAAAAAGTTACGATTAAGTAAAAAAAAGAAGAAGTGCGAAGCACTTCTTCTTTTTTTTACATTTTTACTTTATATGTTGCAATTTTCCAGGGCGAAAGCTTAATTTCAAAGCCCTTATCGTCAAAGGAAAGCTCGTTTAATTCTTCTTCGTTTAAGTTAGTCACAATAAGCTTCTTTACGGGTAGCTTTAAGTTTACTCTTCCCTTTGCGTTTTCACCGGATGCATTGTATACTCTTATAATTAAAGCACCATCCTCAGCTTCTTCGGGATTTTTAACTATACTTAATGCCAGATTATCACCGATAAGTTCCATAAAGGAATCTTCAGAAAGTTCATAGCCTTCTCCCACTCTGCCATATGTAATCATGGGAGTAACGCCGAGGCAATCCTGAATTTTCAAAAGGTCTGAATATGAAACACTTGAATCTAAGGGGCAAAGAGCAAAACGATAGTCGTGCTTTCCTATAATCTGACACTGATCCTCTCCGTTTGTACCTCTGGTTTTTTCAAAAGCACGAAGAAGGGTAACAGATAACAAGTCGCCTTCATAAGCACTGCATTCGTGAAGTCCGTAAGGTGAAACAAAGGCAATACCTCTTCCTTCTCTTTCACGCTTGCCGAAAATGCCGTTTGTCTGCTTTTCATACTGCTCATGCTCTCTGTAATTTTGAGTAGAGTAATCAATTGCTGTTTTTCTTTCGTTTAAGTAATATGCCTGACCGGAGAAATATGTATCCTTATAAATTCCCGTGGGAAGCATAAGCTTTAATCTGTGGTCCCTTGCTCTGTTGTCAATGGTCATTTTAACATCTGCAAATCTTGCATTTTCGGAAAGTCCCACTTCCATTGTAACAGGAACCTTAACATAGTTGTCGCTTCGCTTTCTGCCCGTCAATATTGTGTCCATTTTTTCAGAAATCATAAGTTCTTTAATTATTCTGAAAGTAACCTTTGAAGGGCCGTTTTCTATTTTCTCGATAATCGCTCCCGTTCCCTTTGAATATACCACCTTATCCTCTACCGCATTTGCATGATACCAACCGTCACCTATTTCACCGTCGGATGCAAAGGAGCAAAGATTTTCATACGTCTTTTCGGTTTTCTTATCGAAAATAGTAATTTCACCGTCAGAATTAAATGATACTTTTATAAATTCGTTTTCCGCATAATCTATTCCGGATGTCATTGTTTTAAGATATCTTGAAGGCATTGCATAGGGAACTATCTTAAATTCGGTATAACCCATGGGAGGAATTTTCGCCATAAAGCTTAAATTTACGCCTTCGCCGTTATCCTTTTTATCGGTTGTAACACGCTTTCCGTAGTTTTTCTTTGAAGAAAGTATTTTGTAGGGAACTTCCTTTCCGTCAGGTGCGATTAACTTGAAGGAAGGCATGGATTCATAGCCGAAAGGCTCGGAATATCTTGTGGGGAAGTCATTTCCCAAGATAACCTCTGTTGTTATGCACTCGTTTCTTTCAAAGGGAAGGGTGTTATAAAGTCTTAAAACATATGCCTTGGGATTAGGGTCTTCTTTTCTACCCTCAAATAAAAATCTGTCCTTTATGTCCTCGCCTATTTCCTTAACCTGGTCAAAGCGATAAACCATATCCTTATGAACCTGATATACGGAGCATCCGCAGATAGAGTCGTGAGGATGATTCTGAATTAAATACTGATAAGCCAAGTCAATATAGCTTCTTCTTATCCCTTTTCCCGCAAATTTAAGATAAGCAGTAATAGGTTCAAGCTCTTTTTCAAGAAGAATCTGACATTCGTCGTTCTGCTTCTTTATGGGATAGTGGCTTGAAAGTGTATTTGTAATAAGGTGCAGATAGCCGTTTCTTTCCATTGCGGTTTTATTAAGCTCGCCTTTTCTGATTTCAAGAGTGTCTCTCACTTCATTTAAAAGCTTTTCGGTTTCTCTTAAATCGCAGTGGTGTACATTTATATCGGGATAAAGCCCCTTCATAATTTTTATAAACTTGGGAGTATCCTTATGAACTCCGATGTGGTCAAGAGCATCCATTAAAATAACAATGTTAGTATTGGATCTGGCTATTTCGTTGTCAACGTGCTTTTTAATTAACTCCTTCAATTCTTCATCGGTAGTATTTTCATTTATAGGTCTTGTAACTGAAGCGGTAAACTCTCCATAACCGTCTCTGGGAGAAAGGTTGTATGTAATGTTCTCACTTCCGTCGGGAGCTTGCCATATAATGAAGGCAGGATCCTTTTCCGTAAGCCCTCTTCCGAGGATTGTTTCGTTTATTCCGAAGCCTGTAAAAATCTGCGGTAACTGTGCAATATGACCGAATATATCGCAGATGTATCCGAAAAGCCAGGGCTCTGCTCCCCACTTTTTAGAAAGGCGTATTCCCTTCATAAGATTTCTTATAAGGCTTTCTCCGGAAAGAAGATATTCATCAGGCATTACATACCAGGGCCCGATTTTTATCTTTCCGTCTTTTATAAGCTTTTTAAGCCTTTCCTCATTTTCAGGCGCAATTTCCTTGTAGTCTTCAAGCACAATGGTCTGACCGTCAAAGTGAAAGGTTTCATAATCATCAGCTTTTTCAAGATAATCGATAAGATCATCTACCATTTCAACAAGTCTTGAGCGAAATCCCTGAAAATTCTGATACCACTCTCTGTCCCAGTGGGTTCCGCTGAACAAATAAATGTCTGTAGGCTTCATAATATTCCTCCGATATTTTCGTTTTTCTGTATATAAGAAAGTCATCACATAAATTAAGTTATTATAATTATACATTAGCATTCTCTTTTTGTCTATGTAAAAAGCGCGATTATTATAATAATCCAGCAATTCATTCTTTTTGTCCATATAAAAAGTGCGATTATTATAAATAATCGCACTTTTTCATTATTTATTTGCAAGATAGCGCTTTCTGCCTTCTTCGTAAAGGTTATTACCCTCGGAGTCGATTATTACAACAAGGGGCATATCTTCAACGTAGAGCTTACGGAGTGCTTCTGCACCAAGGTCTTCATATGCGATAAGCTCACACTTTTTGATGCACTTGGCAAGGAGTGCACCTGCACCGCCGATGGCACCGAAATATACGCCGTCGTACTTTTTCATTGCTTCAACCACTTCGGGAAGACGTGCACCCTTACCTATCATACCTCTTGCGCCAACGCTCATCATTGTGGGAGCGTATGCATCCATTCTTCCGCTGGTTGTGGGGCCGGCAGAGCCTATAACCTTCCCCGGCTTTGCAGGTGTGGGCCCAACGTAATAAATGGTAGCATCTGTAGGATCAAAGGGAAGTGCTTCGCCCTTTGCTAATGTTTCGCACATTCTCTTATGTCCCGCATCACGGGAGGTATAAATTTCACCGGTTAAGTAAACCTTGTCGCCTGCCTTAAGT
>JAZSAR010000079.1:0-2083 GCA_045601965.1 Clostridia bacterium | reverse complement strand
CATAAAGAGGGGCTTACCCTCGAAGTAGTACCAGGTTTCCTTGTACATACCGGGCTTGTAGAAAGAAAGGTATGCATGCTTTATCTGAGGCCAGGTTTCCTTTACAGGGAAGGATAAGTTACTGAGCATTGCAATTTTCGGTGAAGGTGTTCCCATTTTCATTGCATCGGAAAACGCCTGTGCAAGAATTGTCATATTCTTGTGGAAATAGCGGCTTCCGTTGGTATCGTCGAAGTAAAGGAAGTTTACGCCCGCACTTCCCAGGAGCTCTGCGTGCTTACGGTATACCCAGTAGTCAACGCCGGAATAGTAACCGAATAAGGGCTCATCCCAGCAATAAATCGCATCAGCGGGCCACTGGGGGTTCATATACTGGTCGGGTGCGAAAATTTCGGGGTATTTTTTAAACCACTCGGTGTTATTTACAACCTGTCTGCCATCTTCCCAGCTTGCGTGCCAGGTGTGATAGAAAAGACCGACGTTTCTTGTGGGGTCAAAGTCGCCAACCTCTTCGTAGTCTGCAAGTGTTCTGCCAAGGCCGTCTGTCATAGCCCAGTTTTCCACGTGAAGGTCCAAAACATCCGCATCGGAAACAGTTCTGTCATAGGAAAGCTCCTTGCACTCTTCCTTTGAAAGGGTGATGCTCTTAATGGAAGCGTTATTTGCAACGATGGGTGAAACGAAAACATCGTGTGTTCCGCTCACATTTACGTTAACGCCGAAAGATGCTTCTTCGTTTGTTCCGATCATGGGAACATAGCCTAAAAGTGCGCCGTTCATGGAGTCAAGTCTGATTTCCATAACCTCGCCGTCTTTCGCCGTTCCGTAGTTGGGCGTACCTGTAATTAAAACAGACTTTACGCCGTCAAAATTTACGCCGGTAAACTTAATGTACTGACCGGCTGCAAGTGTTACCTCGTCTGCAATCTTTACGCCTTCGCCGCCTTCCGCGTCTTTAACCAAAAGGGTAGTATCCCCCTCTGCAAAGGACGGCATAAAGGAAAGCACAAAGATTAAGACGAGTGCCAGGGATAATGCCTTTTTCATATTTTTATTCCTCCTTTTTATATACAAGTCCATTATTGATTATAACAGAACGCCTCTTTTTTGTAAATAGGGAAAAAGGAACTTTTGATGTGTTTTTTCCACTTTTACAAAAAACGCAGAGGCAAAAGCCTCTGCGTTTTTAACCATTATTCGGTTACTGTTATTGTATCTGTGTAAACTGTTGTAACTTTTCCGTCCTTTAAGTAAGTTACGAAACCTCTGGCCTTGATACCAAGAGTTGCATAGCTTGCAGAAAGCTTGTGCTGACCGGTTCCAGTTTCGGAAGCGAATGCTGCCTTTACTGCCTTACCGTTTTCACTTGTCTTACCAACAGACGCGATTGTAAGGTCGCCGTAGGATGCATCCTTTACATAAATTACACCTGTTTCAACAACTTCTGTTCCCTCGGGGATGTATCTTGTTGTGATGAAACCTGCTACCTTAACGCCGTTTACAATGTCGGAAGTTTCGGTAATTGTAATAGTAACCTCTTCTTCTACAGCCTCTGTATCTTCAACAAATACTGCTACGAGAGCGATGTCAACGTCGGGTGCAAAGAAGATATAGCTCTTGGAGTAGCTTACCACCTTGCCGTCAAGTGTCCAATGGCTGAACTTCTGTCCGTCGGGAGCTGTATTAGCTGTTGCACATACCTTTGTATCATATACGAATGTGCCGCTTTCAGCACCTGCAACACCGCTGCCTACTGCTGTAATCTTACCGCCTGTTACGGTGATTTCGCTTTCCTTCTTAGCGTCGCCGCTCTTTTCAATATACTGAGCGAAGAAGTCTGTATTAGCTGTAATTACTGTATCGATATTCATTTCAACGCCGTTCTTGTCAACCCACATTTCAAATTCATAGCCTGTGGTGTAAAGCTTTTCAAGAGAAGGAGCCTTAGCCTTTTCACCCTTCTTTACATAGCTTGATGCAAGAATGTTCTTAGCGTTTCTTCCGTAGAAGCTTACGAATGCTTCAAATGCGGAAGGATCTGCGAATACCGCCTTAATATCCTTACCCATTGCAGACTTAACTG
>JAZSAR010000078.1:0-11903 GCA_045601965.1 Clostridia bacterium | reverse complement strand
ATCTGGCCACGGCAAGGAGTTTTACGATGATTTATCAGAGGTCTGCCCCGACTGGAAAGTACAAAGAAGCAAACTGAAAGAAATAGTGCTAAAATAAAAATGAGATGCATTGCATCTCATTTTTTGTATTCCGACGGGCTTTTGCCCGTGAATTTTTTAAAAGCGGTGGAAAAGTTTTTCTCATTTTCATAGCCTGACATTTCTGAAACAGTTCTGACCGAATAATATCCCGTTTCAAGAAGCTTTTTTGCCCTCTCAAAACGAAGGCTTTTAATATAGGCGGAGGGGGAAGTTTTAAGATGTTTTGAAAAAAGCATACGAAGATATGCCTGGCTTACGGAAAGGCTTTCGGAAAGTGCTTCTATGGAAAAAGAGGAATCAAAGCTTTTGACATCCATTATATCTATGGCTTTGGATAATATTGGCGGAAGGCTTTCTGTATTTTTAGTTAAAAACAAATTGAGTATTTCATAAATTACTGAAAGGCACAGAAAGTGAGCGTTTTCGCCTCCCGAGGAGTAAAGGCTGTATGCCTTTTTGAAAAGCTCACCTGCTATTTTGGAATCCTTTGGAGTAAGTGCGGTGAGGTCGGGAAAAAGATCGGCATTTACCTTGAAGTGAATGGCGATAATTTCGTCTTCGGTTTCGCTTTCCTGGCTGTAAAAAATGTTTTCAGGCACATACAAAATGTCATTTTCGGAAACGTGCACGTTTTTTCCGTTGCGGTAAAAAACGGCGTTACCTTTTGTTCTGAAGCTTAAAACCGAAAAGTCCCTGGGAGATGTGAAAAAAGCTTCTTTCCTGCGTCTGTTTATAAAAACGCCTGAAAAGGATTTTACATAAATATCCATAAGCTTCACCTTTCGCAAAATGAAATATATATACATAATATCACGGAAAAAACGATTCGTCAAGTTGCGAAATTCAAACCTTTATAGCGATATGAGGGATTGAAAAGAACAATTTTATATTATATAATCAAGATATAAATATGAAAGGGTGATTTTTATGAACAGTATGATTATTTATCAGCTTTCTTTCAGAGCCATGACACCGGAAGGAACAATAAATGCGGCGGCAAAAATGCTTCCCTACATAAAAAGCCTCGGCGTAACCTGGGTTTATATCGCCCCGGTCTGGAAGTCGGACGATTCTATGGATGAATCCTCCTGGAGTCCAAGACAGAGAAAATCCGGTTGCGGCAACCCCAAAAACCCCTATAAAATGGTGGACTATTTCAACGTGGATGAGGAATACGGCACCAACGAAGACCTTTTGGCATTCGTGGCTGAGGCACACAGGATAGGTCTTAAGGTTATGTTTGACCTTGTATATCTCCACTGCGGAGCAAATGCGGTATTTATCAAGGACCATCCCGACTGGGTGCTTCAGAATGAGGACGGAACGCCCCTGGTTGGCGAAACCTGGCCCTTTGCAAGAATAAACTATGACAATTACGACGTGAGAGAGTATCTCTACACCAATATGGAAACCTTCGTGCGAGACTACGGTGCCGACGGATTCCGTTGTGACGTGGGCGATTGCATATGTATGGACTTCTGGGCAGAGGGAAGAAAGAGAGTTCACGCCATAAACAAAAATGTCATCTTCCTTGACGAGGGAATGAAGCCCGACTATGTGAATAGCGGAGTCTTTGACCTTCAGTACAGATGCCTTGCTTTTGGCGGCAGAGGCTGGAGAAGGCTTATGGAAGCGGAAAACAAAACGGAGGAATTTAAGATAAACGAGGCATATTCCGCAAAGGCGGGCTATAAGCACGTTAACCTTTTTGAAAATCACGACCACGCATCGGACAACGAGCGTCTTGATAATGTCTTTACGCCCGAGCAGACAGAGTGCTGTTATTTCCTTATGTACACAGTTCCCGGTGTTCCCTTTATATGGAACGGCAACGAAATTGCGGACAAGGCGGAGCAGTGTATGTTCTCAAACCGCTTTTACGGAAAGCGAATCGGCATTAACTGGTCAAATGCTCTTCGTGAAGAGGGAATGGACAGAATGGAGTTTATCGAAGAGATTAACGCCATGAGAAAAGACTATCCTATGCTTTTCGATGCGGATATGAAAATTACAAGTAAGAATAAGAGCAGTTTAATTACCTTTGAAAGAACAAAGGGTGATAAGAAAATTTTAGTGCTTGTAAATCTTTCCGATAAAAAGGCAAAGTATGAAAAAGACTTTTTAAGCTTTGCAACAGAAATTTCCGGAAGAAGATATGAGGCAGAGGGAACAAAGGTAACCCTTGACGGCTACGGCTTCTGCGCCCTTGAGTTAAAAAGATAAAATAAAAGCAGGCATTGCCAAGCAATGCCTGCTTTTATATATATCCTTTTTACTTTAAGAATCCGTTTATAATCTGCTCTTCTGCTTCTGCTTCGGAAAGACCCAAAGTCATAAGCTTTGTAAGCTGTTCGCCTGCAATTTTACCGATTGCCGCTTCGTGAATAAGCGATGCATCGATGTTGTTTGCAGTTAACGAAGGAACTGCAACAACCTTTGCATTGTCCATAATAATGGCGTCACACTCGGTGTGGCCGGTGCAGGGGCCGTTTCCGATGATTTCGGAATCAAACTTCTGATAGGAGTTGTCCTTTGCAACGGAACGGGAAACAACATCGGCAGATGCGCCTTCGCCGTTAAGCTCAACAACATAGTCGCTTATGGCTGTCTGCTCACCGTGAGTCATAAGTCTCTCTCTTACAAGAAGACGGGAGTTTGATTCCATTTTAACCGTGGACTTACGAACCGTTGAGTCAACACCCTTAATCTGAACCATTTCCATCTCAAGGCTTGAGCCCTCAGCCATAGTAACCTCGGTTACGGGATTGAAAACTCGTTTGCCGTTTCCGTCACCGTCGCCGTAGTGCTTTTCCACATATTTAATATGGGCACCTTCTTCTAAAAAGAAGCGGTGTATACCGTCGTGGGTGGAATCCTGATCGCCGCAGTTGTGAATTCCGCAGCCTGCGATGATTACAACATCGGCATCCCTGCCAACGTGAAAGTCGTTGTAAACGGTTTCCTTGATGCCGCTTTCGCTGATAATTACGGGGATATGAACACTTTCCTTTTTGGTTCCTTCCTTTATATAAATGTCAATGCCGCTGACATCGGTTTTATTTACGATGTCAATGTTGGCGGTGGTGTTTCTTGCCTCCATCTCGCCGTTGGCGCGGATATTGTATGCACCCTCGGGGATTTCGTGAAGGTCTGCAACCTCAAGAAGTATGTTTTTCTTTATAGCGTCAAGCATTAGCAGCGCCCCCTTCCTCTAAGCGCTCACAGAAGGAGCGGTCGGCAACCTTTAATATTTCGGAGAGTACCTCACCGGAGTTACCGCGTTTTTCAACCTTGCCGTCAGCAACAACGATTATTTCGTCCGCAATATTAAGTATTCTTTCCTGATGGGAAATGATTAAAATTGTGCCGTCTTTTATGTTCTTTCTCATTCTTTCGAAAACGCCGATTAAGCTCTTGAAGCTCCAGAGGTCAATTCCTGCTTCGGGCTCGTCAAAAATGGAAAGCTTTGTGCCGCGGGCAAGTACGGATGCAATTTCAATTCGTTTAAGCTCACCGCCCGAAAGACTTGCATTTATCTCGCGCTTTATATAGTCTTTTGCGCAAAGTCCGACAGCGGAAAGATATTCGCAGGCATCGGACACGGAAAGATTACGCTTTGCTGAAAGACGCATAAGGTCAAGCACGTCAATTCCCTTAAAGCGGACGGGCTGCTGAAAAGCAAAGCTTATGCCCATATTGGCACGCTCGGATATGCTTTTTTCGGTTACATCCACACCGTCAAAGAAAATTTTTCCGCCTGTCGGCTTTTCGATGCCCATAATGAGCTTTGCAAGGGTGGATTTACCGCCGCCGTTGGGGCCTGTTATAACGGCAAACTTTCCGTCATCTATTGTTAAATTTATATTGTCTATTATTTTTTTTGTTGCACTGCCGTCATTTACTTCAAAGGACAGATTTTTAAGTTCAAGCATAGACATTTCCTTTCTCTGGGGTATTACCAAAGGGTATTTTACTATAATTCCCTTTAAGAAAATAAGTATACCATATTATGTAGAATTTTGCAAGTGTTAATGAAACTTATTTGCTTATAATTGCACTTTGTGTAGACTGATCCCATTCAACTGCCGCACCGAGGCTTTCGCATATGAAACGTACAGGCATATATGTGCGGGAATCCCTTATAAATGCAGGAGAGTCCAGATATTTTGCCTCTCCGTTAATATAAGCTATGTTTGAACCGATAACAATTCTTATAGTAGTGTCATCATTTTCTATAGTAACCGTTTGCTTCTCTCCATCCCATGAAACATTGGCTCCTAAATTTTCAGCAACAAAGCGTGCAGGGAGCATGGTTCTTGAGTTTTCTATTATGGGAGCAACATCGTTTGTTACAGTTTTTCCGAAAACCTTTGCCTCGGTAGAATTTATTGTAAGGACGAGTTTTTCAGAAAATGGATCCTTGATGATTTCTATTTCCTTTGATGTGCTTATGTCACCTATTGCAGCAAAAAGTGTTACTTTTCCGGTCTTGAGAGGCTTTACGGTTCCGTCAGGCAGGAACAGGGCAACAGAGGCATCTGATGTCCAGCGGTTAATGGGCTCCTCCGTTTCAGGAAAAGCTATTATTTCGTAACTCTCGCTTTTCTCTATTTTTTCTTTTCCAAGGATGAATAATTCCTTTACTTCAGGATTTTCAGGAGCGGAAGATACGGCATCTTCATCGTCTGCCGTATTGTCATTTGAAATGGATGTTCTGTAGATAAATGCATCGTTATAGCCTGTGGCGGAAAGATTTGCATATAAGGGATAATCGGCTTTTCCGATGACAGAAGAGGGGAGATCTCCGGCAACAATAAGTGCTGAATTTCTGCATGCAAGAGAGGTTAATATGGGTGAGCCCGGAACAGTATATCTGGATGAAATTTCTTCTAATCCCCATTTATCAAGTGTAAAAGAAAAAATTATGCTGTTGGAAGACACTGCGTAATAGGTGTTATCATATTCTGCGATATCATTAAGTGCTGTAGAATCAAATTTTGAAAGGGTACTCATTTCTCCATCTTCAGTATAAACGGCTAAAAGGCCTTTCGGCTTTGAGTTCTTGGAAGGAATGTAAAATGAAGAATCAAAAGCTTCGGAAGCGCCGACTATTACATAGCCGCATTGTGATTTTATTACGCTGTTATAAGAGTCGTATCCTGCTCCGTTTAACAGTTCTGACCACAAAAGTGAGCCATTGCTATCCAGCTTTACTATAAAAGCATCTGAGTCTTTATTATATGTATGCCCAACAATGACAAGATTTTCACCGTCTGATATTATATCATCGGCATAGGCAGATTCACCAATCTGATGATTTTTTGCAAATATACGTTCAAAATCTGAAGTGTATGAGATAACAGATAAAGCATCGTTTTTATTTGCGGCAACGGCAAAGCCGGTGGGTGTTTGGGTGATGCTTTCAACGCCGGAGTAGCCTTTGAGTTCTTCCTCGTGCGCTATATTGCCGGATTTGTCAAATGCAATGATTTTATTGGATTCAGAGGAATGGCCGGTGGTGATATACATATCTTCCGTTTCGATGACATTATTGAAATAATAGGCTTTTTCGTATGTTTTGCTCCATAAAAGATTTAAGTCGTTGTCATACTTTTCTATAAGGGCAGTAGAGGAACCGGCGTTTCCTGTGAAAATATATCCGTCACTCACAGGTGATACATGGCTGAACATGCTGCTTTTCTTAGGAACACCTGTGATAATTACTTTATCGGAAGCTGTATCTGAAATGGTGAACATGCGGTTACTCTGAGTACTTATAAGTCCGTCTTTTATTGCGATGGCATTTACAGTGAAGGAGCCTTGCGCCGGAAGCGAAAATGGAGTCTGGTACAGTTTTCCGTTTTCTGCAGGAGAGCCGTCGGTCGTATAATATATTTTCGCACCTTCAAAACCTGTTATAGCTACCCGGTTTTCAGAAGTTAAGTCTATTGATGGGGCAGGGATTTTCTCTGTAAAATACAGAGTTATAGCTTCGTTGCTGTCACCTGACGCATTTTTTACTGCACCGGCAGGAATGGTAAGGACATATTTGTTTCCGGGAATAAGGGCGTGGGTAGTGTAGTCAAACATTATCATGGATTTATAAATGATGAAATTTCCCGCAACATTCGCATCGCTGTCAAGCTCGGTAACTTTCAATAAATCAAAGTTATTGTCCTCCGAAATTTCATTATTGAAATGAACAGATACAGAATTTAAATCAGAGCTGCCGAAGTTTTTCGAAGGACTTGTAGACATAACCTTAAGCGGCTCAAGAATTGTGGTGAAATTTATAAGGGTTTCTTCTTCAAAGGGCTTATTATAGGCATTATTGAGTGCTCCTTTGGGAATTGAAAATTGATAAGAGGTGTTATAAGAAAGCGCATTTTTGGGGGTAACAATAAGCCTGGAGCCAGAAATGGAGTAAGAAAATGCAACGGATTTTCCGGAGTCTTTTTCCGTTAATGAAATTTTATCTATATTTGCCCCCTCTTTCATATCTGCATGGTATTCAATTGTGATAGGTTCTGTTACGCTTACGGATTTGCTGTTGTCATCGGGATATACGGCATCAATATCAGCCGTTTTTACAGTAAAGTTTAATCTTATTTCTTTGTTGCTTTTACCGAATTGGTTAGAAAGCGCATTTTCGGGAATTAAAAGAGTGTAGGAAAAGCCGGGAGTAAGCCGAGAGGAAGAAACCTTAAGTTGCTTACCTGAAATAGATTTGTGGGATAGGGTAAAGTTATCTCCGACTAAAAGCGTGATTGATGAAAAATTACTTCCTTCTGATATGTTTCTGTCAAAGGTTAAAATGATTTCCGAATCATGGAGCATATCAGTACTGCCCTCTTTGGGAAAGCTTGAAGTAAGTTCAAGCTCAGGAACGGGAACTGTTACAAGGCAGCTTGCGGTAAGCCCGTTCTGGCTTCTTGCAGTAATGGTAGCTTCACCGGGATTCAGTGCAGTTATCTTTCCATTGTTTACAGAAACTATATCAGGGGCGCTGCTTTTCCATGTGTATTCGGCGTGAGAACTTTCAGGAGATTTTGTTACAGATAATGTAGCACTTTTATCAAGGGCAAGAGTTCTTGTTTCCGGAAGAGATATTGATGTTGGAGGATCCGGCGTTATTATATGCACTGACCAGGATTGTGAACCGTCCACATCTTCATATCGAGAATCAAGCCCCTGGAACCAAACTTTCTGACACGCCCAGTACATCTGGATGGATACATCCTTGTCCGAAGGCTTGAGAGCAGTTACGGATAAGGAAGAGCCACCGCCGTAGGACACGCTTATAAGGTTGCTGTCGTAAAAGAGTTCAAGGCGAAGGTTTCCGTTATATCCTCCCACCGAAAGCCAGGGCTGACTTATAGGGATGGTTACGGTTTGTCCCAATCTGACATTTGCATCTGCGGCAAAGGCTTCGGTAATGGGAAATACTGTTGTGAAAGCAATAGCAAGAAACAGTATTGTGGAGAGAATGCTTGATAAACGCTTGTTTTTCATAAAAAATCCTTCTTTCTTTTTAATAAATTCCTGTTTCGATGAAGCAATAGCCTTTGTTGCGCTCGGTTTTTCCAGGTTTAAAGGGATGATAGTCCTCGTAAAAGCTCTGAGGCTCGATTAAATCGGGCTCTCCTGCCACTAAATGATGAGGGCCTAAGAGGTTGCGAAGGGAATTTGAAAGGGTTATTTCAATTTCGTTTTCACCTTTCTTTATAAAGGGTGAAAGGTCGGCTTTATCGTAGCTGAAAAGGAAATCTCCCGCATTTTTGCCGTTTATTTTTACCTCGGCGGTGCTTATGCCCTTCTTTGAAAGGGAAAGCGAGAGGGCTTTATCTTCTGCATCAAAGGTATTTTTAACTGTCATCTTGCCTATGAAGAAGGGGAAGCCCTGCTGCTCCATAGCCGAAAGGCTGATTTTTTCAGGCATCTGAGTAAGAACGAAGGGCCCCTTTGTCCTTACGGCGTTATTGGGGAGAGACTCGTATTCTGACTCGCTCATAACAGCAAAGTCGCCGACAATGTAAATTGCTTCCGTTTCCGTGTCAAACTTAATTTTGTTTTTCTCCGCCTCAAATTCCTTTGAACGCTCAATCTGCTCTAAGACCTCTTTTGACTGGGTAAGGCGGAATTTTACGGAAATTATGTTTTCGCCCTTTACGATGAAGGGCGAAATGTCAATTAAAGATACCGAGCGGTCAAAAAACGTGCCCTCTGTCTTTTTCGGAATAATTTTTCCGTTTATCCTGATTTCATCCATTTTATCCGGATCTTCAATTCCCGCATAAATGCTTTCGGGAAGAAAATCCGTCTTAAAGCGGAAAATAAGCTCTGTAAGAGGCTCTTTTTTGAGGTTAAGTGCCTTGCCTAAAATGTTTAATACATATTCGTTTTCCGCTATCAATTCCCCGTCGAAATAACAATCGCAATAATCCAAAGTTATTGCATTTGGCGAATGTGCAACTATATCCCAGTTTTTATCTGAAAGCTTAAGCTTTTTTGATGGAACGGGGAGTGCGGGGCGGGAAACGTCCTCTTTTTCGATTAAAATTATGCTTTCAAAGGGAGCGAAGGTGTAGTGACCGTCAAAAGCCGACAGAGTTCCGTCATAAAGGGATAATATAAGATTTCCTTTTTTGAAGGTATGGCTTACGGCATCGGGGGTGGAGTTTACGAAGTAGTGTGCCGTAAAGTCTGAAAAGCGGCGGTAAGTGTATGAAAGCGCGCCCTCTTCTGTTATGTCATTTGCGGGAAGGTCGTTTGCACAAACGATTTTTCCGCCCTGATTTTTAAATTCCTCAATTAAAGCTTTTACTCTTGGAAGATGGAAATCCCCCTTTGGAAGGATGAGGGTATGATAGCTTTGCTTTCCGATATGTATAAGACCGCTTTCTACCCTTGCTTCATTTTCCATAATAAGCTCATCACCCATATCAAAGGGGATGTGCTTATCCTCCAAGGTTTTTATGTCTTTAAGGAAAGCGCCCTGAATTTCGTAAACCTTTTCGTTTCTGCCGTTGTCAAATTCTGCCCAGCAGGAAACGATGGGGTGAATGAGTAAAACGCCGAAATCGGTTTCACCCTCGGACAAGATTTTTCCTATTCTCCCCACGGTTTCGGTGAAAATGTGATACTTATCCCACCAGGGCTGATTGAAATAAATCTGCGGGGGATAGTCGCGCTTACGAAGTCCCCTCATTGAATAGTGCTGAGTGTGGGGGCAAAGCAGTGTTACACCGCGGACAGCCTGCCACTCGTAAAGCGCCTTGTAGGAATCAAAATCCATTCCCTGCCCGGATGCGGCATAGGTTTCCGAAATTACCTGTCTGCATCCTGTCTGATGGGCAACCGATGCAACCTGAAGTGCGGAAAGCACGTGTCCTCCCGGCACCTTCTTTTTAGTTAAAAGGTCGCTTCCCGGGATATGCATATAGCGGTACTGCGCCATTATGGAGCCGGAGGCTTTTATCTGGCTTGGAAAATCCTCTTCCAAAAGGTAGTGACCGGTAAAAATATAGCCGTACTTTTCGCACCAGTCATAAATTCTTTTGGCATAGTTTTGTGAAAACAGCTTTGCGATAAGGCGCCAGTATTGTATTTTTATCTCTTTTGAGTTTTCTCTTTCAAAAAAGAGTGCGGGAAGATGGGGCGTCAGTGAAAAGCCGTATTCTTTTTCAAATTCTGCCAAAAGAATAAGGCTATAGGGAAGACCGCCCTCACGCATAAGCTGAGGCTCATCTGTGAAAAAGCCGAGTATTTTATTCCCGAAACGCTTTCTGTAAGGCTCGTAGGCGAATTCGATAAACTTGTCCGTAACTTCGGGATCTAAAAGGTCGGAATAGTGGGTGTTTTCCTTATAATAAAAGTGTAAACCGTCAACATTTGCAACGGTGGTATCCGTTTCTTTTTCTCCCTCTTCACATAAAAGCTGTTTCTGGGTGTATTTTCTGCCGAGGGACGGCACTTTGCCGTCAGCAAAGCCCGAGGGCCAGCCGTTTTCGTCATAGGCAAAGGGTAAAAGACTGCATTTATCGGCTTCTGATGCGGCGTAGCCGATATTGGAAAGCCATTCTTCGCCCATATATTCAGGCTCTAAGCCACCTCTGGCGTGAAGGAAAAAACCTCCGAGTCCTTCCGCTTTCATTATTTTTACCTGACGGCGTGTTTCCTCTTCTGTGAGAAAATCGTTAAGAGTCCAGAAGGGGCGGGGGCGGTAGGTGTTTTCAACTGTCTTAAAGTCAAATTCCGAAAAGGTCATAAAAAAACACATCCTTTCAATCAATACGATTATAAAGGATAAAAAATCTGCTGTCAAGTTGACAATTTTATAAATTTGTATATAATAATAGGGAAGAAATCAAGGGAGGAATTACCATTACTGACTTAATTTTACGCGTATTTGTGGGAGAGAATGCCCATAAGGGAGAAGGCAGTCGTAAACGCTACGGAAATGTGGCATCCGTCCTCGGCATTTTGTGCAATATATTTTTATGTATAATAAAGGGACTTGCGGGCCTTCTTTCGGGCTCTGTTGCAATTATTGCCGATGCGGCAAACAATTTGTCCGATGCGGGAAGCTCTGTTATTTCCTTAATCGGCTTTGCGGTGTCGGATAAGCCTGCGGATGAAGAGCACCCTTACGGTCACGCAAGATTTGAATATTTATCCTGCCTTGCCGTTGCCTTTGTTATTTTCGGAATCGGAATTGCACTGCTTAAATCCTCGGTGGAAAAAATCATTGCTCCCGAGGCGGTGGAAAAAAGCTTTGTGGTTTTCCTCATTTTAATAATTTCAATTATTGTAAAGCTGTGGATGAGCCTTTTTTACAGAAAAGTGGGAAAGATTATATCCTCCTCCGTTTTAATGGCAAACTCCAAGGATTCCTTTAACGATGTGATATCAACGGGTGCGGTTTTTCTTACAACCCTTCTTTATGCCGTAACCGACATCAATCTTGACGGCTATGTGGGACTTATTGTTGCGCTTTTCATTATGTATGCAGGCTTCGGTGTGCTTAAGGAAACCTTTGACAATATCTTAGGAACGGTTCCCGATGCAGCGTTGGTACGCTCCATAACGGAAAAGCTTAACTCATACGAAGGAGTGCTTGGTATTCACGACCTTGTGGTGCACAGCTACGGCCCTGAAAAATATTTTGCATCGGTACACGTTGAAGTTCCCTACGATGTGGATATACTCTTAAGCCATGATATGATAGACAATATCGAGCGCGAATTCAGGGAAAATGAAAATATCAATCTGGTAATTCACTTAGACCCCATTGTGACGGACGATGAGGAAGTAAATCAGCTAAAGGCAAAGACCGTTGAAATTGTAAAAGGAATAAACGCTCTTTACGGCGTTCACGATTTTCGTATGGTAAGGGGAGAAACTCATTCCAATCTGATTTTTGATGTGGGAATCCCCGTGGGGGATAAAATCACGGAGGGCGAATTAAAAGAAAAAATTTCATCCGAGGTGGGTAAAATTGACGAAAAGCTTTTCTGTGTAATAACAGTTGACAGAAATCTTGTGTGAAAAAAGGCAGGCAAATTTAAATTTGCCTGCCTTTTTTATTGCCGGAAGATAACAGAAAATTCACAATATATACACAAAAATTTCCATATAATGTAAAGAGATTTATATTGATCGTAACTTATTTTTTTGATAAAATAAAGTCAGAAGAATAAATGCATTCAAGAAAGGCGTGTTTTGATGAATTTAACAAAGAAATTGACAGCGGTGCTTATGAGCATTTTTATGCTTATATCGCTTATAAGCGGAAATGTGCTTACAGCATTTGCGGAAGAGCC
>JAZSAR010000077.1:0-6309 GCA_045601965.1 Clostridia bacterium | reverse complement strand
GAAAGATTGAAAGCTACTGGCATTCATTTTATGAAGTAGTTGAAGGTACGGCTGCGGATAAAGCAGGTGCTCCTCACGAGCTTACCATAACACTTCCTTCTTTAACTGCTATTTCGGGATTTTCCTACACTCCCAGAACAGGTGGATCCACCACAGGATTTGTATTAAAATATGAACTTTATGCAGCTGATGAAACATCAGAATTAAAGCTTATTAAATCCGGTGAGTTTGAAAAGAAGCTTGAAGAACAGGCAGTTAAGTTTGACAGTAATATCGAAGCTAAAACTGTTGTATTCAGAATGACTGAAACAGTTGCAACTTCAGGCGTTGTTGCAGAATTTGACCTTCTTGCGGAAGATTCATCCCTCAGCAAAAAGGAGATTTCCGATATAAGCGGTGCAACTCTTGAGGCAAGAAAAGAGGAAGAGGCTGCAGAAAGCAACAACAGTGCTGTATATGATAAAAGCACATGGAAGGCAGAAGCTTCCAGCGTAATGGGCAAAATGGACGGATCCTGGGTGCTTGACGGGAAGAGAGAAACCTACTGGCACACATACTACGAAGCAATAGACGGTAAGGCAGAAAACAAGACTCCTCCTCCTTATGACCTTACAATTGATTTAGGAGCAGAATACGTTATTTCCGGTTTTGTTTACACTCCCAGAGAGGGTAATTCCACCACAGGCCGTGTTACAAAGTATGAGTTCTACGGATCTGACGGAAGCGATAATTTCAAGCTTATTGCATCCGGCAGCTTTGTAAGCGATATGGAAATAAAGAATGTAAAATTCAAAAATAACATTCCTGTTAAAAAGGTGCAGTTCAAGATTCTTGAAGTTGTGGGTGGATGCGGCGTTGTAGCAGAATTTGACCTTTTGAAGGAAAATTCTGCACTTTCCAAGGTTGCACTTTCATCCGTTAAGGCTGAAGTGGTAGAGGCGACAAGTGGCGAAGCGGCAAAACCCGCGGCACCCACTACACCTGCAGCTCCCGTAGCTCCTACTACACCTACGGGTGATTCCAAGAAGGTTGAAGGAGAAGTTCCCGTTGACGAGAGATACGTTGATAAAAACGGCTGGACCGCTTATGCAAAGGACAGCTTCCCCTCAGGAAATACCATCGAAAAATCAATCGACGGTGATCCTAAGACCTTCTGGCATTCATATTATACAGCGGGTGAAAACGGAGGGGAGAATGTAAGACCTCCCATGCCTTATGATGTAATTTATACTCTTCCCGTGGTAGAAACAATAGCAGGCTTCTGCTACACACCCAGACAGTCATCCGGATCAAACTCCGGACGTGTTCTTGAGTATGAAATTTATGCAACAGCAGACGATTCCGATAACTGGATAAAAATTACAGAAGGCAAGTTTACAAACGATGATGCCGCAAAGGATGTTGACTTTATGGCAAACATCGATGTAAAGAAGGTTATGTTCAGAATAACCTCCGGTATGAACAAATATGCGGTAATCGGTGAATTTGACCTTATGGTTGAAAACAACCTGCTTGAAAAGGTTGAACTTTCCGATTATGCACAGTTTATTGAAGATAACAGAGTGTTCAAGCTTGACCCCAATCTTATCGGTGCAGAAAGCGATTCTGTATGGAGCGGCCACATCGGCGCACACGCTTTTGACGGTAACTACGGTACCTTCTGGCACAAGAATCCTTCCGATACCGGTACAATGCTTCTCAAGGTTGACCTTGGTAAGGTTTACACCGTTGCAGGCTTTACCTTCTATCCCAGACGCGACGATATAAAAGGTCACTGGAAAAAGTTCAACCTCTATGCAAGTGTTGACGGAAACGAATTTTTCCCTGTTCTGGAAGAGGAAATTTTTGATGTTATCGACTTCACCAGTAAGGATGTAAGATTCAATGAGCCCGTAGAATTCCGCTATGTGGAATTTGAAATCACCGACTATCACGGACACTGCGCTGCTGCAGAAATCGAATTCTATCAGACAAAGGAAATTGCGGTTACGGAATCAAAATCCGAGAAATATGTTCTCCAGATAGACAATCCCGTAATCAAGTCTGAAATTGACGGCGTAGCAACAGAAACAACACTTGACGTTGCTCCCTTCATTAAGAACAGCAACACAATGATTCCCTTAAGAGGCTTGCTTGAAGCCATGGGCGCTACCATTGAATGGAACGGCGATAACCAGAGCATAAAAATTGTAAAGGAATCTATCACAATTGATATGCAGATAAGAAACATACTTGTTTACGTTACAAACGTAAAGGGTACAGTTCGTTATTCCTTCAGAACCGCTCCCATAATAAAGGACGGAAGAACCTTTATCCCCTTAAGATTCTTATCCGAAAACTTAGGCTATGAAGTAGCCTGGGACGGAGATACAAGAACAATCACAATAACAACTCCGGAAATCAAATAATTGAAAACGGTGCGAAGAGTATCTTCGCACCGTTTTTCTGTCTCTGCATATTCTGTCAGTAGGGAAAGGAAGGTGAAAATGGTAATAACGGTTCCCTACGACAGATTAAAGGCGGTGGATTATGCCGCTCGCTGGGCGTACTTACGAAACCCGGATTTCTATAATTTTAATGACCTTGGAGGAGACTGCACCAACTTCATATCACAGTGCCTATATGCAGGAAGCGGGGTTATGAACTATCCCGCCTGGTATTATTACAGCTTAAATGACCGTTCACCATCCTGGACGGGTGTTGAGTTTTTATATGATTTCCTTATAAAAAATAAGGGCCTGGGACCGAGGGGAGAAGAGTGCAATATAGAGGATTTAAGGCGGGGCGATGTGATTCAGCTTGACTCTGACGGAGACGGAAGGTTTACCCACAGCCTGATGGTTACAAATATTAACTTCCCTCAAGTTCCGTATAACATACTTATTGCGGCGCATACGGTGGATTCCTTAAACCGCCCCTTAGACAGCTACAACTTTAGAAAAGCACGGTTTATTCATATAAAAAATGTGGGAAAAGAAGTATAAAAAAGGCTTATCGCAAAAGCGATAAGCCTTTTTATCAAGCAATTTTTTTGAGTTCTTTCTTTGCAAGAATGAAAAGTATAATCCCAAGCAGCGGAATTAAAAGCATTACATATAAATGAATACCGAAGCCGGTGAAAGGAACCATTGTTATAAGCACGATATAGGAAAAAATCAATGCTCCGAGCTCGGTTTCAAAGCCGAAAACCAAAAACGATACACACACTATGGGAATGATAAACATAACTGCCGCCTGATAAAGACAGAGCTTTAAGTAAATTTCCTTTTCATACCTTTTGCCAAGGTGAAAAAGCAGGAAGAAAAAGATTACATAAAGGATGGATACCGCCGTCTGAAAAATTGTGGCATCGCTGAAAATGTCAATTTCCAGAACCGGTCTTCCTATATATGCATCAAAGAGAAAATAAACCGATAATGCATAAAGAATTATAAATCCTGTAATAAGTGAAAGGTTCAATTTGTACTTTTTTAAAAATTCCGGAATCATGACTGTACTTCTTCCTCCGTTTGTATTCGCTTTGATCTGCGGCCGGGATTTTCCGCTTTTATTCTGTTTTGCTTGCGGTATTTTAAGGGGGAAACGCCGTTTAACTCCTTAAATACCGAAGAAAAATAGTTGCTGTCGTTAAAGCCGCATTCATATGCGATTTTGCATATTGATTTATCCGTGTGAATAAGGCGGGACTGTGCCTCCTTAAGGCGGATAATTGTTAAATATTCCTTAAAGCCGAAGCCTGTAATGCTCTTGAAAAGCCTTGAAAAATAGCTTGTGGAAAGACTTGACATTTCCGCCATCTGCTCTAAGGTTAAATTCATTCTGTAATTGGCAGAGATATACTGTGTGACATTTTCTATGGGTATGTTTGTACGGCTGTAGGGTTTATCCATAGAAGGGTTCCTTAGCATCAGGGAAAAAAGCTCTGTCATATAGCCTGAAATCAGGAGATTTGAATAGGAGTCAAAATTCTGATGCTCCTTTGAAATTTTTTCGAAAATTGCGGTGATTTCGGGAATCGTATCTTTCGGCGGACGGTAAATGTTAAGTGCGAAAAGATTGTAAATATCAATTGCAAGGGAAGGGGTGATATATGGCTTTGAAAAGTTAATGAGATAGCGGTCCGTCGCCTCATTAAAATAAATTGTTTTATGAATAACACCCTTGGGAATCAATACAAGGTCACCTGCTTCAACTTCAAACAGCTTGTTTTCAATAAAGTAACGGCAACGCCCTTCGGCAAGAAAATAAATTTCATACATATTGTGATAATGTCCGTTGGTCGTAGCGGCAACACTTTCGCGCCTTGAACGGTCGTAGTAAAAGTTATCATACCGGTAAAGCTTGGGGGTGACAAAGGGACGGGAATCCTCTGTGGTGATGTTTGTATCAATCAGACCTTTCTTTATTGCCATATTTTTCGCCTCCTTCTGATAATAGTTTTACTGTTTTTCTTCAGTATAACACAAATGACAAAAAAATCAAGAAAAATCGTAAAAAAAGGCAATATTTTAAAGGAAATCCTATTGAATTTGTTATAAAATAATGATAAAATATAATAAAAAATATTAGGGGGTAATTTTATGAAAACAGGTTATCAGTTCAATATTGAAAAAATGCAAGGGGTAAAGCCTTCCATGGCTTACAAAGGCGAAAATTTCCTTTCCTGGCAGAAGGAAGCAAGAGCGAAGCTTTCTGAGCTTATCGGTCTTCATACCTTCAGTAAGTGCGCTCCCGAGCTTGAAATTGAATTTGAAAAGAAAATCGAAGGAGCAACAGAAATCCGCTTCACATACCAGAGTGAAGAAGGCTACAGAGTGCCCTGCCATCTTCTTCTTCCCGATGGAGTAGAAAATCCTCCCGTTATCATCTGCCTTCAGGGACATTCAACAGGTATGCACATTTCTCTTGGCAATCCCATTTATCCCAATGACGAAGCAACCATCAAAGGCGGCGACAGAGATTTCTGCGTAAGAGCCGTAAAGGAAGGCTATGCGGCAATCGCTATGGAGCAGAGAAACTTCGGCGAATGCGGCGGTAAGCCCGGCGCAACAGACTGTATGTATTCCGCGGTAACCTGTATGCTTTTCGGAAGAACAACCGCAGGCGAGAGAGTCTGGGACATTATGAGATTAATTGACCTTCTTGAATCCGACTTTGCAGATAAGGTTGACGTTAAGAACATCTGCCTTATGGGTAACTCCGGCGGCGGTACCGCAACAGCATATACAGCAGCGCTTGAAGACAGAATTGTTCTTGCAATGCCCTCCTGCGCTATGTGTACATACAAGGATTCCATCGGTGCAATGCCTCACTGCCATTGTAACTTCGTTCCTCATATTGCAGAATACTTCGATATGGGTGACCTTCTTGCAA
Organism: Clostridia bacterium; assembly: GCA_045601965.1. Taxonomy (GTDB): domain Bacteria; phylum Bacillota; class Clostridia; order CAKSNL01; family HGM11501; genus HGM11501. The sequence continues at coordinate 936 of JAZSAR010000077.1, read as the reverse complement.
TGTCCTACCCCAAGTATTATATCCAGGTAAACGGTCTTCAGGATAACATCTTCCCCATAAAGGGCGCTGAAGAAGTGTTCGAGCAGGGTAAGTCTGCTTACAGAGAAATGGGCGCAGAAGAAAAATTAGCTCACGTAAAGGGCCCCGAAGGACATAGATTTTATGCTGACTTATCCTGGCCCATAGTACATAAATTTTTAAAGTAAAAAATTTATGTACGACACTTGTGTAAGCGTGAAAAAACGCGAACAGCGTTTTAGCTTATGCAAGTAAAACTATCAAAATGCGAACAGCATTTTGTGCACTTTATCGGCAAAACCATATCTAACCATAAACTAACTAAAAGGAGAAAAACTATGTTTGCAGGAAAAGAAAAAACAATAAGACCCGAGCGAGTTATTCAGTTCGGCGAAGGCGGCTTTTTAAGAGGCTTTTGTGACTGGATGCTTCAGATTATAAACGAAGAAACCGACTGGAACGGAAGTGTTACGGTTGTTCAGCCCATTGAAAACGGTATGTGCGAAATGCTTGAGAAGCAGGATTGCATGTACACCCACGTTATAAGAGGCGTTGAAGGCGTTGATACAAAGTTAATCGACGTAATTTCAAGATGCGTAAATCCTTATGCGGATTACGATGCATATCTTGCACTTGCAGAAAATCCCGACTTCCGTTTTGTTATTTCAAACACTACAGAAGCAGGTATAAGCTATAATGAGGGCGATAAGCTAACAGACCGTCCTCAGAAATCCTTCCCCGCTAAGGTAACAGCCCTTCTTAAAAAGAGATTTGACTTAAAGCTTCCCGGATTTATTTTCCTTCCCTGCGAGCTTATTGAAAAGAACGGCACAACTTTAAAGGAAATCATCCTCCGCTATGCAGACGAGTGGAACTTGGGCGACGACTTCAAAGCCTTCGTTGAAAAGGAAAATGTTT
>JAZSAR010000076.1:0-2974 GCA_045601965.1 Clostridia bacterium | reverse complement strand
GTTTTGACAGTTCCCGTTTTCGCATCGGAAAGTGCGAAACTTCCGGAATTTAATGTTACCTTAAACGGCAGGGCGGTGGATTCGTCCTTCCGTCAGTTTCCGCTTCTTTTATATAAGGACATAACCTATTTCCCCATGACCTATTATGATTGCAGGTTTTTGGGGCTTAAGACAGAGTGGAACAGCGGAACAAACACGCTCAGCATTGAAAAAAGCAATATCTTTCACGGCGGGGCATACCGCGATTATAAGTGGGAATGGGAAAACGGAAAGGTTCATCCCGTATCAGTGTGCAATTTCAACATTAAGGTAAACGGAAAAGCTATAGACAATGCGGCGGAAGAGTATCCCTTATTAACCTTCCGTGATGTGACTTATTTTCCCCTGACCTGGCGCTTTGCAAAGGAGGAATTCGGCTGGAGCTATTCCTTTGACAGTGAAAAGGGGCTTAGCATAACATCTGACAATGTGAAAACAAAGCAGCTTAATCTCCCCGGAATATCGGAAAATCCCGGTATGGTGGGAACGGACGGAGTATATTACTATTACCGTTCAGGCAAAAACATAATGAGGGCTTTAAGGGAGGATACATCTGCGCCCGAAATTATCCACACTCAGCCCGACAATTATGTGGGTGACGGAAACGGAAGCTACACCACGTTTCTTTACGATAAGGGAAAGCTTTATATGAGCTACCACATAGGAAACGCAAGTATGGGAACAACCTACTGGTATAAAATAAACCCGGACGGAAGCCTACAAAAAGAATATCCTTCGGGCTATAATTCAGGTGGCTTCGGCTACGGGGAATACACCGTAACAGAAGGGAATATAAGTGCATCTTTGGGATACGGCGGAGGACAGTTCGGCTTTTTATACAGCGTTGACGGAGCAGAAAAGCAGGTTGTATCAGACAGAGTTACTTTCGGAAAACGTGAAGAAAACGGCTATGTCGTGCAGCCGAAGCCTCAGATAGTCGGAAAAAACATTTATGTTTACGGCGTAGAGGATGGCAAGGACGGCATATACAGGTTCGATACCGAAACGGGTGAGCTTAAGAAAATTACAGAAGCATCGGGCAATTTTGTGGCTTTTTCAGGTTGGGACAATTTAGGGCTTAACGGAATGACCGATATGCTGATTTATGTCCGCGACAAAAAGCTTTACAGATTAAGCGTTGAAAACGGTGCTGAGGTTATGCTGTATTCAGCAAGCGATGCGGACGCACTAATAGCAGGCTTTGGCGGAAATACTATATTCCTTGCTGTTGAGCACGAAGGAAAAACCAAGGTTTACCGCTATGATTCCCACGGACTTGGAAGCTTTTCGGGATGTATGATGGAAACAGCACTTCCCGCCAATGTAATATTAAACGATGCGGGATTGCTCGTCGATATATATGAAAGCGGGGAGTATAATCCGGAAGATGATATACGCCTCTTTGCCGCATCGGGGCTTTTGAGTATGTATATTTCATCGGACAGCACATACGGCTCGGGCTTTATATATGAAAACACCCTTATATATGTAACGGACGGTTCCATTGTGACGGAAGTTTGTATGACTCCCGATTTATATAACGGAAATTAAAAAGAAAGGTGATTAAAATGGCAGACTGTATTTTTTGTAAAATAGCAAACGGAGAAATCCCCTCGGAATTTTTATACGAGGACGATTATGTTGTGGTAATAAAGGACATAAATCCCATGGCAAAGGTGCATCTTTTGGTTTTAACCAAGGAGCATATCTGCTGTGCAAATATGTTCGATGAGAAGAACTCAATTTATGCGGCAAAGGCTTTTGAGGCTGTAGCCAAGGTAACGAAAAAGCTGGGAATTGACGAAACAGGCTACCGCGTAATAAATAACTGCGGTGAGGACGGCGGACAGACCGTTAAGCACGTTCATTTCCACATCCTTGGCGGACAGAAATTATCCGTTGATATGGCGTAAAACTCCCGATATGTCTTTCTGAGCCGTCGGCGTTTTTAAGTAAAAACGCCGACAAGCGAAGAATCTTAAATGAAATAAAAAAGAGACTTGCAGCGCAAGTCTCTTTTTTATAATTCAAGCAGTTTTTTTAATTTTTCAATGTTTATATCTTTTGCGGGCACATTATCTCTGACAGAAATTGAAGCACCTGTTCCTGCCGCCTGCCCTGTTATATAGCAGCAGGGGATAACACGGACGGATGCCTGCATTCCTCTGTCAGCGCCCATTGCACGGCCTGCGACAAGCAGGTTTTTAATTCCTTTAACGACCAGCGAGCGATAGGGGATGCTGTAGGATTCACCGTTTTCGTGACGCATTGAAATAGCCTTTGCAAAGCCCTTTACGCCCTTTTTGTCGGCACTCATTGGGTGAATGTCCACGGGGTAGGAATAGCGGCCTATTTCATCGGGGAAGGCTTCTTTCATAAAGAAGGTGTCGGTTGTCAGCATATATTCGCATACCACTCTTCTTGACTCCCTTATTCCGAGAAAGTCAGCACTTTTTATTAAAACCGCATTTTCCGCACCGGGTACATAATTTCTGTAATAGGTTTCGTATTCCGAAAGAATTTTACGCCCCTTAAACATTGCATCGGTAATGCTTTCCGTATCGGTGTCTTTAACCTTAAAGCAATGACCGACATTGCCGAAGCCTACACCGACTTCGGGGAAGTTTGCCTTGATTCCGGGGAGAATGGGATCGTACTGGGAAAACACTCCTTCGCGGTAGGCCTTTTCATAATCGCCTTCGCTTTTTTTCTTTTCAAAATCAATCCCGGCCCAGACAGAGCATAGTGTGGTGCTCATTGTGTTGCCTTCCTCATCGCCGTAAAGGAAGTCAGCTCCTGCAAGGAAGGATAAAAATCCCTGCCCGGTGCAATCGATAAATACCTTTGCGCTTACCGCAAAGCTGCCTTCGGGGGAGGATAAAACAGCATGGGTTATTTTATCGCCTTCTTTTATGACATCGGTAAGATGCGTATA
>JAZSAR010000075.1:0-2633 GCA_045601965.1 Clostridia bacterium | reverse complement strand
CCGCATCCACCATATGCTCAAGCATTCTGGGGCCTGCTATATTTCCGTCCTTGGTAACGTGACCGACGATGAAAAAGGCACAGCCAGATTCCTTTGCCTTTCGCATTATCTTCATCGTAACGTCTCTTATCTGTCCCACGCTTCCGCCTGACGAATCAACGGATTCTGAAAACATGGTCTGAACAGAGTCTATTATACAAACATCACACTCGGTTTCGTCCACAAATGAAAGTGCTTTATCGATGTCGGTTTCGGGAAGGATAAGAAGCTCTTCCCCCGTCACGGAAAGTCTTTCAGCCCGCATTTTTAATTGCATTTCAGACTCTTCTCCCGATACATAGAGGATTTTCCCTTTGCAGGAAACATTCTGGCAAACCTGCATCAAAAGGGTGGATTTGCCGATTCCCGGCTCACCTCCGACTAAAACAAGGCTCCCTTTTACAAGTCCTCCGCCAAGCACCCTGTCAAGCTCTGTTATATCCATCGTTATGCGCTCTGACATATCGGTTTTAATTTCAGAAAGTGTCATCGGTCGGACAGATGTCTCCCGGCTTAATGAAGTTCTCTTTTCGTCCTTAAATACCTTTTGTTCCTTTAAGGTGTTCCATTCTCCGCAGGATGGGCACTTGCCGAGAAATTTCGGTGTTTCATATCCGCACTCGCTGCAGCAAAAAACTGTTTTACTTTTCATCGGTATCTCCTTTAAAATAATCATCAATTCCGGAGGCTATAGCCTCCGCTATTTTTTCCTGATATTCATCGCTCATAAGAAGTGCTTCATTTTCCGCGTTGGACAAAAATCCGCACTCAACCAAACAGGCGGGAATTTTTGCTTTATTCATAAGATAAACACTCTTCGGTGCTTCTTTCAATATACGGTCGTTCTTTTCGTACAGCGGAATAAGTCGCTGTCTGACAGCCTCCGCCAGAGCAATCGATTCCTCCCTGTTAACAGAGTAGAAAACCTGGGCTCCTGAAACCGAGGTATCAGAAAAGGAATTCATATGTATGCTTATAAATATGTCGGCATCAGAGCCGTTTAATATTTTCTCCCGGTTATGCATATCGGAAAGCTTTTTTGCCTTTATGCTACTGCCTTCCGTATAAATTCCATCCATAGTTTCCCTTGTCATAACTACATTATAGCACTTTTCTTTTAGTATTGCACTAAGTTTTTTGGAAATTTCCAAATTAATTTCATTTTCGCTTGCTCCGCTAATTCCCGTAGCCCCACCGTCAGGCTCTCCGTGGCCTGCATCCACTATTACTGTATAGGCTTTTTTCTCTGACAACGTAGGCCTTATTGCTTTTTTGTAAAGCGTAACAGTAAGATAGCTCACCACCAGAGTCATCAGAATAAGAATCACTATTGCCCGTTTCAAGTATATACTCAAAATAAATCACCCCGTATATACTTATTAAAAAACACCTTCTTAAATTACAAATTCAAGAAGGTGTTTAAGTTAAAGATTAAGAAGCACAACTGCGCCGGTGCCTAAGATTACGCCGATTATCTGACAGAGCGTAAGCTTTTCTTTATAAAGCGTCATTGAAACCGCAACGGTTACAATGATTCCGCCTGCTGATACAAGGGGGAACATTACGGAAGGAGCCATTTTATAAACCGATACCAGCATCATTACAAAAAGGTTTACAGCACCGTTGGCAATACCGCAAACTGCATACCAGGGGAAGCCTTTTTTAAGGGATGTGCCGATAGTTTTTCTTTCCTTTGTGAAAAACGCCACCGCAAAAAGCGTAAATGCCGTAATTAAAAGAGCAATTATCATAAACTCGTTTTTGTATTTTCCGTCAAGTGCCTGCTGCTGTGCCGTCTGCACAGTGGAGCATCCGCCGTTTCCGAGGAAAGCAAGAAATGCAAAGATTGCCCACTTAAGCGTTATCTTCTTATCGTCCTTTTTCTCCATATTAACAAATACAAGAGAAATCAAAAGAAGAATTATTCCTCCTATTAAAATTCCGTCAACCTCGTCCCCGTTCATAATTCCGTAAATTGCCGGAATTATTAAAGAATAGGAAGAAATAAGGCTTGTCAAAGATAAAGGGCCTGTCAGAATTGCAAGAACGGAAAAAGCAACCCCCATACTGTAAAAAACAGAAAAGCCGACAGAATAGGGCAAAAATTCCGCGCTGTATTCAAATGTTCCTATGGAAGAAAATATGAAAAACAATGCCGCAATTGCAGCCGATGCTCCCGAAAAGACAAAAACTCCGCCGCCGACCTTTATGTTATATGCTTTTTTTACAATGTTCTGTAATGCTACTCCGAGAATTACCAAAATCAGAACCAAAGTACTCATAAATACGCCACCTTTAATTTTTTTCACGGATAATTTTACTACAAATCTTTCCTTTTTTCAATACCCACATCGGGCAAATAGTCCTTTATTTTCGCACTATATTTCCCAAATTGTAAAATCCTTGACGAATCACTCCTTATGCTTTATAATGGGGACGGGTGATTTTATGATTATACGTTATGACAAAGAAAAGCTTATTTCGGCACTTCGTGACTTTTCCAATGCCACGGGAATAAATATAAATCTTATCGACAAGGACGGCCACACACAGATTCTCTGGAACGACTACAAGGAGCATTGTGACATTCCGCC
>JAZSAR010000074.1:0-2920 GCA_045601965.1 Clostridia bacterium | reverse complement strand
CTTCCGTCCTTTCGTGAGAGTAACTGTAAAGGATAAAGACGGCGGTATGGCACAGACGAGGGCATACTTCTTAGACGAAATAGGATTGCTTTAATAAGAAAAAACGGATGCTTAAAAGCATCCGTTTTTTAGGAGATAGGAAAAATGCTTCAGAACGGACAAACTGCACCGCCCGAAGGCGTATGATGATACGCCGAGTGGTGAAGTTTGTTCGAAGCAAAAGGTTTTAAATAAAGAAAAATCGCATTGCTATGCGATTTTTCTTCAACTTTTTTATATTCAAGTTTGAAATATTACTTTACTTATTGTATATATGCCTTTTGCGGTCTGGAGTTTTTTTACATCTCCTTAATTAGTCGCCGAAGCAGACATCCATATTCTTTGCGATTTTTACAAGCTCTCCGTTGGGATCAACGGGCTTGAAGTTTCCGTGGATATCGTTGGAGGGAATTACAACCTCAAGGGGCACTGCAACCATTTCGTTGTCGCGGAGAGCAACCATATGCTTTTCGTTACCTGCCATAAGAAGGTCGATTGCCGCACTTCCGTAACGTGTGCAAAGCACTCTGTCGGAAGCAGAGGTCATACCGCCTCTCTGAACGTGGGAAAGAGCGGAAGCTCTGCACTCAACGTCAAGAATGTCTTCGCTTATTGCATAGCCGTTTTCGTCACGCTCGGAATTGAGCATATTTTCGATTGTGGTAGCAAGGAGCTTGCCGATACCGCCGAGCTTAACTCCGTCGGGAGAAAAGTCCTGAGTGATTGCGGTAACTGCGTTTCCGTCGGGAGCGGGAGCTCCTTCAGCTACAACCACGATGGAATACTTCTTATTGCTCAAAAGAGCCTTTTTAACTCTGTCCTTAATCTTTACGATATCATAGGGGATTTCGGGAATGATGATTGCATCTGCACCGCTTGCGATACCTGTGTGAAGTGCGATGTGTCCGGCGTCACGGCCCATAACTTCAAACACCATTACACGGTGATGGCTTCTGCCGGTTGTCTTAAGACAGTCAACAGCTTCAACGTTTCTGTTAACGGCTGTATCGAAACCAAAGGTCTGGTCTGTGGAGTTAAGGTCGTTATCAATGGTTTTGGGAACGCCCATTACGCGAACGCCCATTCTTGAATAGTCACGGCCGGATGTAAGAGTTCCGTCACCGCCTACGATTACAAGAGCATCGATGCCTGCCTTCTTGATGTTTTCAACTGCAACGTGGGAAACGTCGTCATAAATCGGCTTTCCGTCTTCGCCTCTTACGATGCCGTTCTTGTCACGTCTGGGATACTTGAAAAGATTGTCCTTGTTGGAGTTGTAGAGGATTGTTCCGCCATCGCCGATAATTTCGTCAACGGTGTCAATGGTAAGGGGAACCATCTGGCTTTCGCCAAGGTAAAGGCCTCTGTAGCAGTTTCTGATGCCTACGCATTCAAGTCCGTATTTATTGATTGCGGTATAAACAACGGCACGGATAACTGCATTAAGACCGCAGCAGTCTCCACCGCCTGTCATTATACCTATTTTCTTTATTTCACTCATATTAAAACCTCCGGGTATGTTTACATTGTAAAATTATGTTATTATATAATACTACAAAATACTTAAGATTGCAAGTTTTTTCACAATCCGACAAAATATTTGTGATAAATGTTTAACACACTTGTCAAAAAAATGACGGGTTTTGTATATTTTGCCTTGCAGAAGGCGGTTTATACGCATATAATATAAAATATTATATGAATTTTTTGTGTATTTGGTTGCAATCCGACGCTTTTTTTGCTATAATTAATGAAAATAAAATGAAGGGGGCAGACTTATTATGCCTTTGTTTTCAAATAATTATGATACCCCGGGACCGGGAGTTTCTAAGGATGAGGAACAGAAGATAGGGATAATCCGATACTTTATTGTACTGGGAAGGCATTTCTGGGATCTGGGCGTCCTTAATATAATGTATTTCTTTGCGAGTATTCCGGCGATTTTGGCATATTTCTTCGTTGCGGCTGTGGCGCTGCCTGATGCTGTTTCCGAATATTCGGGATTTGCTGCCGTAATGCTTGGGATTATGCTTCCTGCGTTTTTGGGTAACGGTCCTGTTCGTATGGGCATTTGCTATGTGCTCAGAAACTATTCGGCTGAAAAGCACGCTTTTATGTGGAGCGACTTCAGGCAGTATGCGAAAAGATCTTTTCTCCGCGGTACGGTTTTCTTCCTTATTAATATAGCATTTGTTTTTATTATCTGTCTGGACATAAAATTCTACTTCGGGATTGCAAGCTCCGGAGCTTTTATCGGATTGATTTCTATCTATCTTGCGATTTTTCTCTTCCTTATATATATAGTGTTTAATTCCTACTTCCATATGATAAGTGTCAGCTTCGATATAGGTGTTAAGGAAACTGTCAAAAAGGCTTTTGCTCTTACCATGGGGAAAATCTTTCAGAATCTTGCCTGCCTTATAGTGTGCATAGCTTTTGCGGTATTAATTCTTCATATCATGATTTCCTGGCCGATAACAACTTTCCTTCTGCTCCTTCTGGGATATACTTATATAATGCTGCTTCTTGATATGAACAGCTTCTCGGTTGTGAGAAAGTATATGGCGGAGGAAAAGGATTAAGAGGTATAAAATACCTATGTGAAAAAATGCACAAACGCCGCGGGGAAAAGCCGCGGCGTTTTGTAGAATAATTCGTCGAAAAAAGTGTTGACAAAAGCTGGCAGATGTGTTAAAATAGCATCTGTTGCAAGTGAGCAGCAAGTACCTCTTAAAAACAATTTGAAAAAATTAAAAAAAGTACTTGACAAACCGGTTCACTTGTGATATAATCGAAAAGTCGGCTGCGAGAGGGATGACACTTCGAGAGAAGACACCTGAAAATCCGGTCGAAAAAAATTCAAAAAAACGCTTGACAAAGT